>PMOU01000026.1:4109-6627 GCA_003161205.1 Actinomycetota bacterium
AACAACTCCACCAGCCAGAGCACGACCGCGGTGGCGGTGAGCACGTCCGGCGTGCTGTCGGGAGTGAAAGTGGCGCAGGTCAGCGGCGGCAACGCGAGCACTTGCGCGACCGACACCAACGGCGCCGCGTACTGCTGGGGGCAGAACAGCAGCGGCCAGCTCGGCAACCCCGACACCGGCAGCAACTTCACCGCGGCCGTCGCGGTCATCTCCGAGCCGACGATGATCTCCGCCGGGTATGACCACGCCTGCGCGATCCGCAACGGCAACGCTTACTGCTGGGGCGACAACACCTACGGCGAGCTAGGCAATAACTCCACCACCACCCAGTTCANNACCGGCGCGGCGTACTGCTGGGGCCAGGACAGCAACGGCCAGCTTGGTAACAACACCAGCGGCAGCACCAATTACCTGCTGCCCACCGCGGTGTCCGCGCCGTCCGGCGGGGCGGTGACCTGGGCCCAGATCAGCGCGGGTCCCGGCCACGCGTGCGCGCTGACCACTACCGGCGCGGCGTACTGCTGGGGCGCTGGCACCAACGGCGACTTGGGCGACGGGAACACTACCGGCGTCACCATCCCTACCGCGGTGTCCGCGCCGTCCAGCGGCGCGGTGACCTGGGCCCAGATCGCGGCGCCCGTGGCCGGCGCGGCCAGCTGCGCAGTGACCACGACAGGCGCAGCGTACTGCTGGGGTTCCAACTCCAGCGGCCAGATCGGCGACGGCAACACCACGAACCAGTACTCGCCGACCGCGGTGAGCACCGCCAGCACCCCGATGTCCGGGGTGCCCATTGTCCAGGTCAGCCCCGGGTATGACTTCGCCTGCGCGCTCGGCGCCAACGGCGATGAGTACTGCTGGGGTGACCAGACCCAGGGTGAGCTGGGCAACGGGGTCACGAGCAGCAGCAGCGACCAGCTCACCCCCGTCGCGGTGACCACCTCCGGGGTCCTCGCGGGGGTGACCCTGACCCAGATCGCCGCCGGCGGTTACAGCGGCCCCCGCCAGGACTGCGCCCTGTCTAGCGCGGGCGCCGCCTACTGCTGGGGCACCGGCTCCAACGGCGAGCTGGGCAACAACTCCACCAGCGGCAGCAACGTGCCCGTCGCCGTCTCCACCTCCGGGGCGCTGTCCGGGGCCTACCTGACCCAGATCAGCGAAGGAGGGAACTTTACCTGCACCCAGGACTCCACCGGCGCGTTCTACTGCTGGGGCGGCAATAGCACTGGCCAGCTCGGCAACAACTCCACCAGCCAGTCCACCGTCCCGGTCCAGGTGCTGGACCTGGCGGCGGGCGCGCCGGCCAGCGTGGCCGCGTTCCCCGCGGCCACCTCCGCGGTCGTGTACTGGGCGGACCCGTCCAGCACCGGCACTGGCACGTTCACCAGCTATACCGCGACCGCCAGCCCGGGCGGGGCGTCCTGCTCCAGCACGACTGTCACCGCGACCACGTGCACGATCACCGGGCTGGCCAACGGCACCACGTACACGATCACGATGGTGACCTACACCAGCGACGGCCAGTCCCCGGTCAGCAGCTCCGCCGCCGTCACCCCCTGGCCGCCGGATGCCGGCATCTCCTCCGGGTTCAGCCACGCCTGCACGATCTCCGGCGGCCGGGCCTACTGCTGGGGGGACAACACCTACGGCCAGCTCGGCAGCAACTCCACCACCGCCAGCGCCACCCCGGTCGCCGTGTACACCGGCGGAGCGCTATCCGGGGTCACGCTCACCCAGATCAGCTCCGGGCAGTACTACACCTGCGCGCTGTCGTCGGCGGGCAACGTCTACTGCTGGGGCCAGGGCACAAGCGGCCAGCTCGGAAACGGCTCCACCAGCGGCAATAGCGACGTGCCGGTCGCGGTGACCGGGCTGTCGTCGGTGACGGTCACCCAGATCAGCGCGGGCGGCGGCCATGCCTGTGCGCTGACCTCGGCCGGTACGGCCTACTGCTGGGGCACCGACAACGACGGCCAGCTCGGCAACAACTCCACCGCCGGGCCTTTCGGCAGCCCGCAGGCCGTGACCGCCTCCGGGCTGCCGTCCGGGGCGGTCTTCGTCCAGGTGTCCGTGAGCAACGGCGCGAACACCTGCGGGCTGATCAGTACCGGCGCGGTGTACTGCTGGGGTAGCAACGGCACCGACCAGATCGGCAACAACGTCCCCACCACCGGGGCCAGCCTCTACAGCACGCCGCAGGCGGTCTACACCGCCGGGGCGCTGTCCGGGGCGGCGGTCGCCCAGATCAGCGACGGCTACAACTTCACCTGCGCGCTGTCCTCCGCCGGGACCGCGTACTGCTGGGGCGGCGACGGCGACGGTCAGCTCGGCAACAACTCCACGACCAGCTCCGACGTGCCGGTCGCGGTAAGCAAGTCCGGGGTGCTGTCTGGGGTGACGCTAGCCCAGATCACCGGCGGCGGCGCGGCCGGGGCCCAGCACGCCTGCGCGCTGTCGGTCACGGGCGCCGCGTACTGCTGGGGGCTGGGCAGCAGCGGCCAGCTCGGCAACAACTCCA
>PMOU01000158.1 GCA_003161205.1 Actinomycetota bacterium
TGCTCGAGGACCTCGCCGTGCCGGACGACGATCTCGGTCCCGGCCTCACCCCTGATGGTCAAGCGCAGCCAGCCGACGAGGTTCTGCCCGAAGTCCACCAGCGTGCGCCCCGACGGGGATGACCAGATGGCCACCGGCCGGAGGGATTCGTGGCGAATGACAGGCGGGCCGACGTACGGCGTGAGGCGGCTGGTGTCGAATTCCAGCGTCTCGACACTGCCCCAGCCCGGCAGCGCGGCTCCGGGCCGCAGCCACGCGTCGCCGGCCAGCCGGGCGTCGATAGTCTGCCCGTCGTACAGGTCGTTCGCCAGCGTCGCCGACGGGCCGGCCCGCCACGTCCCGTCGGTCATCACCAGCTGCCGGTGACCGTCGGCGTACGCCACCTCCAGCTGGGCGATGACGCCGAGGCGGTCACCGTAGAAGGCGCGATTCCCGTTCCACCCGAGACGCCCGCGGCTCCAGCCGTTGCCCAGGGAGATGCCCAGCACCGTGGTGGGCGCCACGAGCTCCGTCACGTCATAGGTCCGGTACCGCAGCCGCCACTCATAGCTGCTCCATCCCGGGCTCAGCACGTCAGGGCCGGCCGGGCGGCCGTTGACGTAGGCCTCGAAGACCCCGAGGCTGCTCACCGCCAGCTCCGCCCTCACCACCGCCCCGTGGCCGTCGTCCAGCGCGAACTCCGCGCGCAGCAGCGGCGCGCCTGCGAAGTCATCAACCGGCGAGATCATGGCGGCTGACCACTCGGAGCGCACGGCTAGGCCTCCACCGCAATGAGCCGGACCGCCATGAACTCGCGCCCGGGAAGGTCAATCCTGAAGCTCCCCGCGAAGATGCCCGGCTGCCGCGCAATGGTCATATTCCAGGTATCGATCACGTCGACGAGCCACTGGCTTTCCTGCGGCGTCGTGATGTCGCGGTACCGCGGCCGCCCGAAGCCGAAGTACGCGATCCGGTAGTCCGGTCCGCCGCCCCACCTGACATCCCAGTCGCTGGGCAGCGGTTCCAGCGCGCCGCCGGGCGCGTCCGCGGTGATCTGGAGCAGGAACCCGATCCGTTCGGCCGAATCTCCGACCAGGGCACCTCCCTTGGACCACCACAGCTCCTCGCGCTCATTGAGGTAGGTCTCGCCGTGTCCGACGTACCCGCCGCGTACGGCGCCTTCCCAGCAGCGGCGGACGATTTCCTGGCCGCTGATATTGCCCCATCCCTGGTCGATATCGCCTTCGTAGCCGCATTCGTCGATGACGACGGGCTTGGCGTATGTATCCCGCCATTCGCTGGTGTTCTCCGACGTGCGGTACGCGTCAACCCGCTGGATGCTGCAGTGCGTGACCCACGGGCGGCCGTGATCGTAGAAGCCGTGGCAGTTGTGGATCGAGGTGAGGTGGCCCACGTGATCGTTCGTGCGCACGATCGCGGCCAGCCGTTCCCAGTCCTGCGTGGTCTTGCCCGGCAGCAGGTCGTACTCGTTGGCCAGCGCCCACCAGACGCCGGGGTGCGCGCCCAGGCGCCGCACGAGATACTGGACGTACCGGTCGTCAGCCGTTTTGCCCATCGCGGAGAAGCCCCAGCGGTCGTACGGGTGAAAAAGAATCAGGTCGG
This sequence comes from Actinomycetota bacterium, assembly GCA_003161205.1. Next base: position 1,603 of record PMOU01000158.1, read on the forward strand.
CCTGGATGCCCAGCTCGGCCAGCTGGTCGATGCGCGTCTCGAGGTGGCGGAAGAACTGCGGGTCAAAACGAGTGAAGTCCCAGTCGCCGTGGCTGTCCCGGGCGAACGGGTACGTGTCGGGCTCGTTCGTGTTGAAGAGGTACGACTTCGGGAACACGCACATCCGGAGCTTGCGGAAAGGCGAGCTGGCCAGGGTCGCGAGCGTGCGCTCCTGCAGGGCGGCCGGCTGGTGGGTCCAGGCGTAGGCCGTCGTGCCGAAGGGCAGGAAGCGGGTACCGTCCCGGTAGGCGAAGTGGAAACGGTCTGCTACCTCGACCGGGCCGTGGTTCCCGGGCCCGGGTGGCTTTACCTCGAAGGCACCGCGCAGGCCCTCTAGTGACCGGGCGGTCGACGTCGTGACGTACGTCCAGGTCCCGGCGCTGGGAGCCTGGAAACGTATCCGGTAGGTTCCGTCACCGTCGTAGAAACCGCCCACCGTCAGGTGACGGGCGTCCTCGCCGGTGAACTCGGCCGAGAGCTCGACGTCCACGAACGGGTTCCCGTGCGACGGCCCGTCGATCGTCAATTCGGTGATAGCCCACTGCTCCGCGGGGCCCGCCACGCTGATCCGCGCGGAACCGCGGCCGACATCGGATGACTCGTAGTCGAGCGCGGGCGCGATGAAGGGCGGCTCGGCCCGGCTCGGCGGAGTGCCCTCGACCGCGGCGAGCTCGTGCCACATCCGCTCGAGATCGGCCGGGTCCGACGGTGCCGCACCGCCGTGCTCGACGACCGCGCGGAGGGGAAGGAAACCCAGGTGCGCGAGCACGGGCGAGTTCGCTACGGCGGGAACGTACCTGGCCACGATGCCGCGTGCGATCGCGTCAGAAAGAACGTCCCTGACTCGCGCCTCTTTCCCGTATCCCAATCAATCCACCTCCTTCNNGCACTAACTGGCCGCGGCCTGCGCGCCTTCCTGGGCGGCCAGGAACGCGCGCCGTTCGCCCCGGCGCTTTTCCTGCCGGACGGGGTCCGGTACCGGGGCAGCCAGCAGCAGCCGCTGGGTGTAGGGATTGACCGGGTGGGTCGTGACCTGGTCTCCGTCGCCGTATTCGACAATCTCGCCGTGGTACATCACGGCGACCCGGTGGCTGATATTCCGGACCACGGCCAGGTCGTGCGAGATGAACAGGTACGCCACGCCGGTGNNACCGGCTCGTCGCACACGATGAACTCGGGCGACAGGGCCAGGGCCCGGGCGATGGCGATCCGCTGGCGCTGGCCGCCGCTGAACTCGCGGGGCAGCCGGTCGAGCGCGTCGCGCGGGAGCTTGACCTGGTCGAGCAGGTTGCGCACCCGCGCGGTCGCGTCCTTCTTGGGCATCTTGCGCACCATGAGCGGCTCGGTGAGGGTCTGCTCGATGGTCAGCGACGGGTTAAGGGAGGAGTAGGGATCCTGGAAGACCACCTGGATCTCGCTGGACAAGGCTCGCCGCTCGCGGCGGGGCAGGGAGCCGATTTCCCGGCCCTTGAACGTGATGCTTCCGCTGGTGACGGGCGCGAGGCCCAGGATGGCCCGGCCCAGCGTCGTCTTACCCGAACCGGATTCACCCACCAGCCCGACGGTCTCGCCCGGGCGGATATCGACGGAGACACCCTTGAGCGCCCTGAAGGCGTGCCTGCGGACGCCCTTGGAGGGGTATTCGACGACCAGATCGTCGACGGCAACGAGGGGTTCGGGCATGTCGGCTCGCTCCTTGGACGTCATCAGGATCGTGTTTCTACGTAGGGACCACGGGCTGGGCTCTCGTCCAGGATCGCGTCGAACAACGACCTGGTGTAGGGATGCTGCGGGTCAGCGAAGACAGCGCGGGCCGGCCCCGTTTCCACGATCCGCCCCTTCTGCATGACCGATACCCGGTCGCACAGGTCGGCGACGACCCCGAAGTTGTGCGTGACGATGAGGATGGTCACGCCGAGCTCGTGCTGGAGCTCGCGCAGGAGGTCGAGGATGTCGGCCTGAATGGTGACGTCGAGGGCGGTCGTCGGCTCGTCGGCGATGATGAGGTCCGGTTCGCACGATACGGCGCCGGCGATCAGGACCCGCTGGGCCATGCCGCCGGACAGCTCGTGCGGGTAGGAAGCGAAGGTCCGCTCGGGGTTGGGGATGCCGACCTGCCCGAGCAGCTTCAGCGCCCTGGCTTTGGCCTCGGCCTTCGACACGCCGAGCTTGATCCGCATGGGCTCAGTCAGCTGGCTGCCGATGGTGAACGACGGGTCGAGGTTGGACATGGGTTCCTGCGGGATATAAGCGATGCG
>PMOU01000072.1:0-2864 GCA_003161205.1 Actinomycetota bacterium
GCCGCTGGCGATTACGAGATCGACGACGACCCGGCCAGGATTGACGCCGGTGCCGCGGTGGCGTTCCTGACCACCGAGGCCTACTGGGGCCAGTGGCGCGACGAGGCGGACATCAGGGGCCAGATCGCCGCGGCCTGGCGCCTGGTCGGAGCGTACGACCGCTCCGGCGCCATGGTCGGCCTCGCCCGGGCGTTCAGCGACGGCGGCAATGCCTATCTCGCCGACGTGTACGTGCTGCCCGCCCATCGCGGGGCCGGCCTGGGCAAGGCCATCCTCCGCGCGATGATCGACGAGGGCCCGGGCGCCGCCCAGCGCTGGATGCTGCACACCTCCGACGCGCACAGCCTGTACCGCGAGTTCGGCTTCACCCCGCCCCCCGGTATCCCCACCAGGTACATGGAACGCCCTCCCGGAGCAGGAGGATCCCCGGATATCGCCCTGCCGTCACAAACACCAACACTGATCGGAGCGCAGCTCCGCCTGGAGGCGCTGCGGCACGATCATGTGCCTGCGCTGCTGGCGGCCGCCGCGGGCGGCGGGGACCTGTACCGCTGGTCGCCGGTGCCGCAGGACGAAGCGGCGGTCCGCCGGTACGTCGAGACGGCGGCCGCGGCCAGGGACGCCGGGACAGCGGTGCCGTTCGCGGTGGTCCGGCTGGAAGACAACGTGGTCATCGGCTCCACCCGGTTCTGGAACCTGGACTACTGGGCGTGGCCGGAGCCGAGGCCCGCGCCCGATACGTGCGAGATCGGCTATAGCTGGCTGAACCGGGACGCGATCAGGACCGGGGCGAACACCGAGATGAAGCGCCTCATGCTCACCCACGCCTTCGAGGTCTGGCAGGTCCGATCGCTGTGCCTGCACGCCGATGCGCGGAATCAGCGGTCACGGGACGCGATGCAGCGGATCGGCGCGCACTTCGATGGCATCCTGCGATCGCACCGCCTCGGCGCCGACCTCAACCCGCGCGACTCGGTCCGCTTCAGCATCACCGCGGCCGACTGGCCGGCGGTGAAGTTGCGCCTGGCGGAGCTGTCGCGCCGTTATCAGCTCAGGTGAGGAGTATCAGCTCACGTGACAAGCTCAGCGGCGCCTGCGTGCGGCCGTGAGCCGAGGTTCCGCCACCAGGCCTGGCCCGCTTCCGGCAGCATGTAGATCGGGTCGTAGTACGGGTACTCGCGGCTGATCGCCAGCTCGTCATCCGCCTCGATCGCGGTGTGGTAGTTCTTCGTCCAGTAGGAGATGCCGTGCTCGGTGTCGTACCTGGCGACCTGGTGCACCCAGCGCTTGCCGACGTAGGGCACGTCACAGACCACCCGCGGGGTGGCGAATCCGGGCAGGTAGCCCATGATCTCGTGCTGCAGTGACTGACCCTCGCGCAGCGTCAGCCGCCAGTGCTCGCTGTTGGGGATCATGTCGCACATGTAGAAGTAGTACGGCATGATCGCGGCCTCATCGAGCAGGGCAAAGCACAGGTCGAGCAGCGCACCGGCACTGTCGTTCGTCCCGCGCAGCAGAACGCCCTGGTTCCGCACGTCACGCACGCCGGCGTCCAGCATGGCCCGGGCGGCCCGGGCGACCAGCGGCGTCACCGACTGAGCCGAGTTCACGTGGGTGTGAATGGCGATGCTCACGCCGCGCGAGCGGGCCGTCGTGGCGAGCCGGGACATGCCCGCGCGCACCTCGTCGGACAGCCAGTGCTGCGGCAGCCCCATGAGCGCCTTGCTGGCGAGCCGGATGTCCCTGATCGAGTCGATCTCGAGCAGCGCCGCCACGAACGATTCGAGCCGCGGCCACGGCAGGTTGGCCACGTCTCCGCCGGACACCACCACGTCCCGGACCCCGGGCGTGCGGCGCAGGTACGACAGCATGGCACTGAGGCGGTCTTCGCGCCCGAGCGCGAACTTGTGCTTGTCGGTCACCGTTGTGGGGTTGCCCACCAGGTCCATCCGGGTGCAGTGACCGCAGTACTGCGGGCAGGTCGGCAGCAGCTCGGCCAGTACCTTGGTCGGGTAGCGGTGAGTGAGGCCCTCGACCGCCCACATCTCCGCTTCGTGCAGCGAGTCGCGCTGCGCGTACGGGTGCGAGGGCCAGTCGGTCCTGCGGTCGCTGAACACCGGGACCATGTACCTGCGCACGGGGTCCGCGTAGAACGCCTCGGTGAAGCCGGGATGGTCAGGAGAGCCCGACGGCACCATCGTGTTGAGCATCTGCGGCGGCAGCAGCATCGACATCGTGGCCCGCTCGCGCTGGTCACGCTCCAGGTCGGCGAAGAACGCCTCATCCAGTCCCGGGCCGGTGACCTGCCGGAGTTGCCGGGCGTTCTTGACGCAGTGGGCGCGCTGCCACTGCGCGGACTCCCAGTCGGCGGCGGAGACCCCGGCCCAGCCGGGGAAGCGGCGCCAGTCGGGTTCGGCCAGCTCGTGCCGCCGGTAGACGTATGGCTGCGAGATCATGAACGAAGCCCTCCAATTACTGGATGATACAAGAGGACCTACGGTTCAAGACAAGATCAACCGAAGATTTTCCTGAACGGGCCGGGTGTCAGCTCACTGTCCGTGCACGCTCAGCCTGGCGACGACTCCTTCCCAGGGGCCCAGGAGGCGCTGCGACGCGGCCGTCCCGGCGCCGGAGGTATCCAGCACTACCTCGCCCGCCGCGGGCGGGATCCCGGCGTGGCGGCCGGAGAAGTTCGCCGCCACGACCAGTGCGCCGACCCGGTACGCCCATTGCCCTTCGCGGGACGGCAGGTGCTCGAAGCTGGCAATGCCGCCGCTCAGCTCGGTCCGCCGGAGCGCCAGGAGCCGCCGGCACAGCCACAGCGTGGAATCGGCGTCGGCGCGCTGGTCGGCGACGTTAGGCCC
>PMOU01000072.1:2891-4698 GCA_003161205.1 Actinomycetota bacterium
CCGATCTCGTCGCCGTAATAGAGCACGGTCGTGCCGGGCAGGGTGGTCAGGACGAGCAGGGCGAGCCTGATCTTGCGCTCGTCCCCGTCGCACCAGCGGCTGGGGAAGCGGCCGATGTCGTGATTGGAGCTCATCCACGCCGGGCACGCGCCCGGCGGGAGCGCCGCCAGCGTCTGCTCCACGATCTTGGCCAGCCGCGGCGCGTCGAATTCGGCCAGGGCGAAGGGGAAGTTGAAGCCGAGCTGCAGTTCGTCGTTGTCGCCGTAGTAGGAGGCCAGCTTGTCGAGCTCGCCGACCCAGGTCTCGCCGAGCAGCAGCCGCGGCGGTGAGTAGCCGTCGGCGATCTTGCGCCAGTCCCGGTAGACGCCGTGGGTCTCCGGCCGGTAAGCGTTGTAGACGGGGCGCAGGCCGTACCGTCCCTCCAGCGGGTTGTCACCGGCCAGCGGGGGATTGTCACGCAGCTCGGCGTCCTTGTACAGGCCGTGCGCGACGTCGATGCGGAACCCGGCGACCCCCCGGTTAAACCAGAACGCCAAGATGTCGCGGAACTCGGCGTGCACCGCGGGCTGCCACCAGTTCAGGTCCGGCTGGCCCACCAGGAAGTTATGCAGGTAGTACTGCCCGCTCTCGTGCCACTGCCAGGCAGGCTGGCCGGTGAAGTCGAGCCAGTTGTTCGGCGGCCCGCCGTCCGGCCCGGGATCGGCCCACACGTAGTAGTCACGGTGCGCGGCGTCGCGGCCCGACGCGGCGTCGATGAACCAGGGATGCGCCGAGCTGGTGTGGTTGGGCACCAGGTCGAGCAGCACCCGCATGCCCCGCTGGCCGGCCTGGGTGATGAGCTCGTCCAGGTCGGCCAGCGTGCCCAGCTCGGGGTGGACGCCGTTGTAGTCGCTGACGTCATAACCCCAGTCCACGTCGGGAGACGGCATGGTGGGTGACAGCCAGATACCGTCTACCCCGAGCCAGGAAAGGTGGTCCAGGCGCTCGATGATGCCGCGCACGTCGCCGTACCCGTCATCATCGGTATCGCGCCAGGACCGCACGTACAGCTGGTAGAGGACGGCGCCATGCCACCACGACTCCGCCACTCCTAACCCCGGATGGCCAGTCCCGTCTGGGTGTCGAAGAACTGCATGTCTTCGATGTCGATGCCGAAGGTCACCCGGTCCCCGACCTTGACCGGGAACTTGGCTTCGACCCGCGCCACGCCCTCACCGGATTCGGTGGCCATGGCTTCGTCTTTCTCGACGGCCCCTTCGGGGGTGACCCGGTGGGCGTCGATGGTGAAGTGGACCACCAGTTCCGAGCCGAGCGCCTCGACCAGGTCCACGTCACCGACGAGAGTCGGGCCGGTCTCGCCGGGCTTGGCCGCGGGCAGGTGCTCGGGACGCATACCTACCACGACATCCTTGCCCGCGTAGGAAGCCAGGGCCGGACGCTTGGTCCGGACGGCTTCCGGCAGCGGTACTTCCTGGGAGCCCAGCTTGATCGACCGGGCGCCCTCGGTCAGGGCGGCGTCGTAGAGGTTCTGGGACGGCGAGCCGATGAAGGCGGCCACGAAGATGTTGTCCGGGTTGTCGTAGAGGTTCTGCGGGGTATCGACCTGCTGCAGCAGGCCGTCCCGCATCACGGTCACCCGGTCGCCCATGGTCATAGCCTCGACCTGGTCGTGGGTGACGTAGACCGTCGCGACCCCGATGCGCCGCTGGATCCGCGCCACCTCGGCCCGCATCTGCACTCGCAGCTTGGCGTCCAGGTTCGACAGCGGCTCGTCCATCAGGAAGACCGACGGCTCGCGCACGATGGC
>PMOU01000292.1 GCA_003161205.1 Actinomycetota bacterium
ATCATGTTCCAGCCCTGTGCGTAGGACACCAGCTTGGACGCGTACAGCGCCTGCTCGATCTGGTCGGCGAACTCGGCGGGCTGGCGCTGGCCTGACGTTCGCTGCGGACCGGGCAGGTGCCGGGCGGCCTGGCGCAGGTCGGCGTGGCCGGACAGCGACCGGGCGAAGACCGCCTCGGCGATGCCGCTGACCGGAACCCCTAGGTCAAGGGCGTCCTGCACCGTCCAGCGGCCGGTGCCCTTCTGCTCCGCCTGGTCGAGCACGATGTCCACGAAGGGCTTGCCGGTGGTGGCGTCGGTGTGGGCGAGGACCTCGGCGGTGATCTCGATCAGGTAGGAGTCCAGGCGACCGGTGTTCCAGGTGCGGAAGGTCTCGGCGATTTGCGCGGGCTCAAAGCCGATACCGTGCCTGAGCAGGTCGTAGGCCTCGGCGATGAGNNGTGGCCGGCGCCGTCGGGGCCGATGTGGGTGCAGCACGGGGCGCCGTCGACGTGCGCGCTGATGTTCTCCAGCATGGGGCCGAGGGACCGGTAGGACTCCGCCGAGCCGCCAGGCATGATCGAAGGTCCGTTGAGCGCGCCCTCCTCGCCGCCAGAGACACCCATGCCGACGAAGTGCAGGTCTATCTCGCGGAGAGCGGCCTCGCGGCGGCGGGTGTCCTTGAAGTGCGCGTTGCCGCCGTCAATGATCATGTCGCCCGGTTCAAGCAGCGGGGCGAACTCGTCGATCACGGCGTCGGTCGCAGGGCCGGCGTTGACCATGATGACCAGGCGGCGGGGACGCTCGAGAGCTTGCACGAACTCCTCGGCGCTTTGGGCCGGGACGAATTCGCCCTCGTCGCCGAACTGCTCGACCATGTCAGTGACACGGGAGGCGGTTCGGTTATGCAGGGCGACGGTGTATCCGTGGCGGGCGAAGTTACGGGCCAGGTTGCGGCCCATCACGCCGAGTCCGGTGACGCCGATCTGCGCGCTTCCTTGCGCTGTGGCGGCCATATGGTGCGCCTCCTCTACGGTCCCTGCGGTGCTCTCATCGCCCGGTAACGCCCACTATGCCACTCGGTGCGGCGCTCACTTCTTCGGCCCTCGGGACCGGACCGAGATTCCAACCTCTCCGGGAGATCCGGCGGCTGGAGTGGCCGCAGCGGCACGGCGATGGGTCCCGGATTTGCTCGCCGTCCGCGGATGCCGACGATCTTTGCGGTGCCGTGCGGTGCGGCGTCGCTCGCCGACGGCTAGACGGGCTGCTGGATGGCCGGGGCGCGCCGGAGACGGTACGCTACCGGGGTGACAGCCGCACCGCAGGTGCGGCTGCTGCGGGCGTAGCTCAATGGTAGAGCTCCAGCCTTCCAAGCTGGTCATGCGGGTTCGATTCCCGTCGCCCGCTCCAGGGTTCCGGCCCAGGTAGAAGGCTTGCAGTCGATGCGGCCGGTTGACCTGGAACCGACGGCGGGCCACAGGCGGGCCACATCTCATTTTGTGCGGGGCTTCCGCTGGGGGGGCTGGCCCTGGGCTGCGCGTGCCTTGCGAGCGAGGCCGCCGAGGGCCTGGGCGATGGCCTGATCGCGGTCGCGGGTGGCGTGCTGGTAGATCATGGCGGGTGCTGGAGTGGCCGAGCCTGGCCGCCAGGACCATCCCCTACCGTATGTCCGCCAGCTGATATGCGACAGGTCTAGACGCTGCCGACGCCAGGACGGTGTTCTGCGCGTTTCACGAGTTCCGCGTGGCCCAGTGAGCGTGACTGTCGGGTGCCCAGGTCAGGCCTGCTTGACGCTCAGGCGTCGGCTTCGATGGCGAAGGTGTTGCCGTCTGGGTCCTGGAACCATGCGATGCGACCACCACCAGCCCTCGCGGTGATGCCCTTGGCGTCATGGTCGAACTCGTCGTAGCGGGCGAACTCCACGCCAGCGGTGCTGAGCTCATCGACGATCTGCTCGATGTCGGTGACATACCAGACCGCCATTGTCGCTGGTGACTTCCCCGCCGTGACGGACTGGTACACGTTCAGCGCTGGGCCGCCGCCAGAACCGTAGACGCGACTGCCGCCCGCGATCTTGGCGCTGGGGCCGGACTGCAACGCCCGCAAACCAAGCTTGCCTTCGTAGAACGCGGCCGCCCGCTGAATGTCGGACACGGCGATCGACGCTCTCAGGTGGAAGTCACTCAAGGCCATGACCCCCACGTTACCAAGCCTCGCGAGAATTACCTTCGCCGCCGACTAGTATCGCCGGCGCTCGGAAATCGGCGAGCAGGAGAGCCCGATTCGGGTTTATGCAACAGGCTCATATATGCCCGTCCGAAATGGTGCGGATGTGGGCGCTCACGGCTCATAACCACGACCCGAACTTGGAACGGGCGCGAGCGTTCGGGGATGGCCCGGAGGGCAATGGCCTTGCTTTAGGGTCTGACCGTGATAATGTGACCGTTTTGTGGCTCATGATGGTTCTGAGGGTTCGTCGCCGGACGGCTGGCTGCCGGACCGGATCTCGGTCGGGGTGCTGACCAGGGCGTTCCCGCCGGAGATGGTCGATGAGATCATCGAGGTTACCGGGACGCGGGAGCAGCGGCGCCGGCTGTTGCCGGCGCGGCTGATGGCGTACTTCGTGCTGGCCTTGTGGCTGTTCCGGGGCCGGAACTGCGGGTACGGCCAGGTGATGGCCAAGCTGGCCGACGGGCTGTATTGCCAGCAGCGGGGCGCGGACCTGCTGGCCGGGAAGCTGGCGCCGGGGCTGCGGGTGGATGCCGGGGGCGGGCGGCAGTGGTGGCTGCCGAACATCTCTTCCCTGTCACGCGGGCGCGGGAAGCTGGGCGCCGATCCGCTGCGGATGCTGTTCGAGCACGTGGCAGGGCCGACGGGAGAGGACGGGGCGCCGGGGGTCTTCTGCTGCGGGCTGCGGGTGGTCTCGATGGACGGGTCGGTGACGGACGTGCCGGACAGCGAGAAGAACGCCGCGTTCTTCGGGCGGCCCTCGAACCAGTCCCGGGACGGGGCGTTCCCGCAGGCCCGGTGGGTCGCCGCGGCCGAGTCCGGGACCGGCAGCCTGCTCGGCGCGGCGATCGGCCGCTATACCGACGCCGAGCAGCCGCTGGCCGCGGACCTGCTGGGCTGCGTCGGGCTGGGCATGCTGGTGCTCGCGGACCGGAAGTTCCTGTCCTGGTCCCTGGGCCGCGCCTTCCTCGCGACCGGCGCGCATATCCTGTGGCGCGCCTCGGCCAGCTTCACGCTGAAGCCGGTGCAGGTCCTGCCGGACGGCACCTACCTGGCGGAGCTGAAGCCGCCCCGCAAGACCGACGGCCCGCCGGTCACGGTGCGGGTCATCGAGTACACCGTGCACACCGCGGCAGCAGACGGGGCCGAGGAGTCATCCGAGGTGTTCTGCCTGGTCACCGATCTGCTCGACCCGGAGGAGTACCCGGCGCTGGACCTGGCCTGCTGCTATCCGCGCCGGTGGGGCTGCGAGACCGTCATCGGCCACCACAAGACCGGCATGGGCCAGGGCCAGCCCGTCCTGCGCTCCGGCGACCCCGAAGGCGTGATGCAGGAGATGTGGGCGCTGTTCGCCGTCTACCAGGCCATCTGCAAGATCGTCGGGATCGCCGTGAACGCGGCGGGCATCCCCCCGGACAAGATCAGCTTCCCGCACGCCCTGGCCGCCGCGACCGACACCATCGCGGCTTTTCCCCCCTGACCAGGCAGACCTCGCCCTTGCCACGTTCCTGGCCAAGATCCTCATGCCCGGCTTCTTCACCCGCGACCGCCCGGACCGGGCCAGCCCCCGCAAGACCAAGAAGGCCGGCGACTTCCCCGCCCGGAAACCCGGCGAGCCCAGCGTCGTCTACGTCACCCGCCGGATCGAGTTCCACCTGCTCTACCCCTGGCAGGTCACAGAAGGCAAGGCCCTTGTGTGGCCACGTGCTCGAGAACCCGGTCTGGCGGCCACTCCTCCTCGCCCAGCGCGTGGCTCGCGAAGCTGATCGCGTACTTCCACTTGCCTACCTCGGCGGGTATCAAGCTGTTGATCTGTTGCTCGCGAGAAGTACAGAAGTCCGGGCATCGCTGGTAGGCGACGAGTCCCGCTATCACTTCGCCGGCAACATCGTCCCGGGTCGCCGGTGGCCGGGGGTCGAATCCGGTGGCCCGGTATGCGTTGATGATCCATGCGATGACCGGCGCGAACACCGCGACGCGAGCCGATAGCAGCACGACATCGACGAGCAGGCTGTCGCGGAACGGCGCCGGGTCCGTCCAGTGCAGGGAGTTCGGCAGGTCGAGCGCCGGGATGCTGTCGGCCAGCGTCCACGCGACTTGCCCGTACACGCGCGCGGTAAGGGCGAAGACTGTCATGGGCCGCACCGCGGTGACCCACCCGACCTCCCAGAGGCAGTCCAAGATCGTCGCGCACACGTCAAAGGCCAGCCAGATGACCAGCACCAGCGCGGCCAGGCTGACCCAGCGCGCCCATCGCCGGGCGTCCAGCAACCGGAGCGACGCTGGAGGGTTGTCCTCGACATGCCCACCGGCCCTGTCGGTGCTAAGGAGATCCCACCGGGTCAGCTTGCCCAAGTTGCCGTAGTACGCGGCGACGAACGTTTGCCGGTAAGACCATGCCCCATCCTGCAGAAAGCTCCACCCAGCCGCAGACACGAGAACCATGAGAATAAGGTGAATGATCGCTACAACGGTCCCCCGCTCCCTGAGCACGAATAGGGCGGTGGGCGAGATACATATCAAGAACAGAGCCAAAATGCCCGTGAAGCGCGCCACGCCGGACCACCTAAATGGCGTCCGCTGACTGGGCACTTTGGGTTTCCGCAACAGCTCGACCGCGGCCGCGCGGCTGAGCGCGCGCCGAGTGCCTCGGTCAAGCACTTGGTAGACTGCGCCCTGGCCAGTTCGCTGAAGTACTGGTCTCGCGTGCATCGCGCATCCCCCCGGAGCCCGATCCTTTCAGAACAGCAGGAGCTTCGCGATCCGTTTGCCCGTCACCATGAGTCCCACTAGGCCATCGCCACCAGGTAGCCCGCGTGCCACAGCAGGTCTGGCCAGGAGAGCGGTGTCAACTGCACGATGCCGGCGATCACTCTGAACCAACACGAGCCACAAACGCTCGCATTACCACCTCAGGCCTTAAGGCAAGGCCATTGGGCCCGGAGGGCGGATCGGGGCTGGCCCCGATCCGTGCGGGCCGCCGCAGTGGTGGGGTGGGAAGTGACCAAAAACGCGCGCCCGGTAC
>PMOU01000573.1 GCA_003161205.1 Actinomycetota bacterium
CACCTGAAGCTCAACGACCAGGCCCAGCGGACCGTGCTGTGCAAGGACCCCTTCCGCTCAGTCGACGAGCGAGTAGAAAAACTCATCGCCGGCATGTGACCAGCTGGTGCGCATGGGGCACGAACATCTGCCGTGTTTGGTAATGTCACGGCCGTTAATAGGAAAAATCTGCTTGGCTGGCCGCGGGGAACGCACGCGATCCGGGAGAGAACCCCATGACAGGACTGACCTCCTCGGAGGACTCAGCGCCGGGTCAGCAGGTTTCCTACGCAGCACCGGGCGCCGCGGCGCGGTCCCCGGCACCAGCGGGGAAGGTCTTCCCGGACCAGGCGACACGTGTCCTGGGCTGGGCGGCCGCGGTGGCCATCGGCGTGTCGGTCGCGGCGATGATCGCGGTGTCGGCCGCGGGCCCGAGCGCGGCGGTCGCGGCGATGCCGCGGCCGGGGGCGGGACCGCCGTGGTGGCTTGACCTGCGGCTATCGCCCGGGCTGGTGACGGCGGTGTTGTGGACGGCGGAAGCCGTCGGCTGCGCCGGCGTCGCGGCGGGGCTGGCCGCCGTGGCCCGCGGGGCACGGCCGTCGCCGCGGCTGCTCCTGACCGGAGCCCTGGTGGCCGTGGCCGCGTTTGCCGTGCTGCCGCCCGCGGGATCCACGGACGAGCTCAGCTATGCGATCGACGGCAGGATCGTCGTGGTGGGCCACAGCCCCTACGTGATGACGCCGGGGGAGCTGCGTCGCACCGGCGATCCCGTCGCCAGGCTCGCGCCGCCCACCTGGGTGAACACGCCGTCGGTCTACGGCCCGCTGGCCACGGCGGAGGAGTGGGCGGCCGCGGAACTGGGCGGGACGTCGGCGGCCCGGATCACCTTGTGGCTGAAGCTGTGCAACGCCCTCGCCTTCGGGGCGACGGCGCTGGCCCTGGACCGGTTGATGCGCCGTGACCCGGCCAGCCGGGCCCGCGCCCACCTGCTGTGGTCGGTGAACCCGCTCACGCTCTGGGCCATGATCGCCGGCGGTCACATCGACGGGGTGGCCACCGCCCTCGGCTTCTGCGGCCTGATCGTGCTACGGGTACGCCCGCCCGCCGAGGTCCCGAGCGGGCTCAGGGCCTTCGCCGCGGGGTTGCTCGTCGGGGCGGCGACGGCCTGCAAGGTCACGTTCGGCCTGTTCGGCCTCGGCGTCCTCTGGGAGTCCCGCAAGTCACCGCTCGCGCTCGCCGGAGCGGTGACCGGGTTCGGAGTTGCCCTGGTACCTGGGTACGCCATCGTCGGCTGGCCCGCCGTCCGGGCGCTCGCGGCGCGCACGCAGGGTGCCACCTGGGACAACTTCTACCAGTTCATCTACCGTCCGTTCGGGTACACGGTCTCGCAGACCTCGGCGCCACCCGGGCTGATGATCATCGCCGCGATTCTGACGGTTTGCCTCGCGCTCCTGGCCCTGCGCCGGCTTCCGGCCCCCGAGGACTTCACCTGCCTGCCTGCCGTCCGGCCCGCGCTGGCGCTGAGCCTGGCCTGGCTGTTCGCCTGGCCATTCCAGCGGCCCTGGTACGACGTGATGGTGATCTGCCTGCTCGCCCTGTATCCGGCGTCCAGGCTCGACTGGGTCGTTCTGCTGCGGCTGCTCGCCGGGACGGCCGTCTATACCCTCGCGGTGGACGAGACGCTGGCCCCGCACTGGCTGAACACCCTGTTCGTTGACAACGTGAACTACCTGGCGCCTGCCGTTCGCCTCGCCGCCGTCATCGCGCTGGCCTGGTTCTGCTGGTCCGGATCGTGGCGCTGGCAGTCCGGCGCGCCCGCAGATCCTGGAGTCGGGATTTCACACAATGCTGACTTACTAGGCTGACTAGACTACGGAACGCGGATCTCGCCTGCCGTCGCCGGTTGTGCAGCGGCGGCCAGGGCGGAGCGTGAGCTTTGACGGGGGCGGCACAGTAGCCCGAGCCGCGGCACAAGGCACGTCGAACGAACTTCCAAGGATGGGTCTCCCGAGTGACCGTAGAGAGCGTCTCACCCACTGCGCGGCAGGATGCCGGCCACCGGTGGATCAGGAGACAGTCCAGGCACAAGGTCGCGGTGGGGGTGCTGACCGCGCTGATGGCGGTCGGCTACTCGGTGTTCTCGCTCACCCTCTACTTCACCTTCCAGACCTCGTCCTACGACCTCGTGATCTTTGATGAGGCGGTGCGCTCGTACGCTCACTTCCATCCCGGAATCTCGGTCATCAAGGGCCTGCACAACGGGTTCGGCCCGCACTTCTCTATCCTCGGGGACCACTGGTCGCCGATTCTCGCCGCGCTCGCCCCGCTGTACTGGATTTACAACAGCCCGGAGACCCTGCTGGTGGCCCAGTCGGTGCTCTTCGCGCTCGCGGTCCCGCCGCTGTGGCTCTTTACCCGCCGGGCGTTCGGCGGCGGGCGCAAGGCCACCGTCGCCGCCTACCTGGTCGCGGTAGCGTACGGGCTGAGCTGGCCGATCGCTTCGGCGGCGGCCTTCGACTTCCACGAGGTCGCGTTCGCTCCGGTGCTGACGGCGGTGGCGCTCGAGCGCCTCCAGGCGGGCCGCCTGCGGACCGCGCTGATCGCACTGGCTGCCCTGCTCCTGGTCAAGGAGGACATGGGCGTGTTCGTCGCCGGGATCGGGGTCTACCTCGCCGTGTCTCGCCCGCAGGTCGTGAGCAGGCAGCGGCTCGTGGCCGTCGCCCTCATCGTCGTCGGAGTGGCGGACACCTGGGCCGCGACCTACCTCCTGATCCCGTACTTCGGGGGCCGGTCCGACTACTACTGGGCCTACGGCGTGCTCGGTCACAACGTGCCGCAGGTCCTCGTGCACATCATCGAGCACCCACTCGGCGCGCTGCGGCTGTTCATCACCCCACGGGTCAAGCTCGACACCATGCTGTGGCTGCTGGCCCCGTTCTGCTTCCTTCCGTTGCTGTCGCCGCTCACGATCGCGGTCATCCCGCTCCTGGTGGAACGGATGCTCCAGGACCAGTTCCCCAACTGGTGGGTCACCGCTTACCACTACAACGCCTACCTCGTGGTCATCCTCGCGTGCGGTGCCGTCGACGGTGCCGCACGGCTGGACCGGTGGGTGACGCGGGCCCGGCAGAACCGCGCGCTGGCGGAGACGACGGGGCGCGCGCGGGCGGACCGGAGCGCGGGCACGGTGGGACTCGCCTTCTCCGGCGTGTTCTGCGCCCTGGCGGTCTTCCTGGTGCCCAAGTTCGCGCTCGCACCCGCCCTCCATCCGTCGTTCTACCAGCGCACTGCGTCTGAGACGGTAGCCGCGGCCGCGATCGCGAAGGTTCCGAGCGGCGTCACCGTCGAGGCGGTGAACCACCTCGGCCCCAACCTGTCTGCGCGGGACACCGTCCTGCTCTGGGACGGTGACGGCGGGTCCCCGCCGTATCCGCCGTGGGTGGTGGCCAACGTGAACAGCAGGCAGTTCACCTTCTCCTCCGTCGCGCAGCAGAAGCAACGTGTCGCGCTGCTGAGGAAGCGCGGCTACCAGACGGTTTTCGAGCGTGGAGGTTACATCGTGCTGCACAGTCCCGCGGCCGGCCCGGCCGGGGCGGCTTCCGCCGAGAGCGGGCGATGAGCGTCGGCGCCCGGCCGGAGACCGCCGGGCCGCCCGCGGCAGGCGCCGCCGACGGCGGCGGGCAGGCCGACCCGCCGGACGTCGCCGGACGGCTGCTCGCGCGGTTGTCGGTGCTGCCCGCGCTGCTGGTGCTGTCCTGGCTGCTGGTCGGGTTCCCGCTGCTGCTCATCGGCCATTTCACGCCGGTGCTCACGCTGGTGCTGTCGATCGGCGTGGCGGCGGTCCTCGTGCCGCTCGGGCTGCGCTGGATTCCCGGTCCCTCGCCGGAGGCCTGGCCCGCGCGTAATCGCGGCAAAGAGCGCACCCCCTGGTGGACGGTCGCCGCCGTGCTGGCGGTCGTGGTCGCGTTCGCCGCCGATCAGATGATCTATCACTCGCAGTTCATTATCGTGACGCGCGACCCGGCATCCTACTTCCAGTTCGCCGAATGGATCTCCCGGCACGGCTCGCTGCCGATCCCGCAGGACCACGCGGCGTTCGGCGGCACGCCGGGCGGCATCTACAACTTCGCGAGTTTCGCCTACTATCAGGTCGGCAACACCGTCGTGCCGCAGTTCATGGCCGGGCTGCCGATGGTGCTCGCGGGCGCGATGTGGGCCGGCGGCGCGAACGCCGCGCTGCTCGCGGCGCCGGTGCTCGGAGCGGCCGGGCTGCTCGCCTTCGGCGGCCTGGTCGCCCGCCTCGTCGGACCGCGGTGGGCGCCGCTGGCGGTCCTCGCCCTCGCGCTTTCCCTGCCCGAGGAGTTCACCAGCCGGTCGAACTACAGCGAGCCGCTGGCCCAGGTCCTCTTTCTCGGCGGTCTGTGCCTGGTCATCGATTCCCTCAACCGCAACCGGGCCGGGGACCGGGTCATCGCGGCGCTCGGCGGCCTCGCGCTCGGCCTGACCGTGCTGGTGCGCATCGACGGGGCCAGCGACATCTTGCCCGTCGTCCCGTACTGCGGCCTCCTGCTGCTCGGCCGCCGTCGGCAGGCCCTGCCGCTCATCGGCGGCGCGGCGGTGGGCGGGGCCTACGGCATCATCGACGGGCTGGTGTTCTCCCGGCCGTACCTGGTGACCAACAAGTCCTCGGTGGTGCCGCTGGCGCTGATAGTCGCCCTGGTGGCCGTCCTGACGCTGGCGGCGCTGCCGTTCCTGTGGCACCGGGATCACCTGCCGCAGGTGAAGAGGAACTGGCTGCCGAACGCCGCCTCCGCGCTGGCGGTCCTGGTCGTCCTCGCTTTCGCCGTCCGCCCGTATGTGCAGACGGTCCGGAGCCCGGCGACTAAGGCCAGCAAGCAGGCCATAGCCGGCTACCAGCGGGCCAACCACCTGCCGGTCGATCCGCTTCGCACCTACGCCGAGCAGAGCCTGCACTGGGTGTTCTGGTACATCGGCGCGCCCGCGGTCATCCTCGCCACGGTCGCGGCCGCGCTGCTGTCCCGGCGCTGCCTGCGCGGCCAGGTCCCGGCCTGGACGTTGCCGCTGATAACGTTCGCGTGGGCCATCGTCACGTTCTTGTACCGGCCGGCCATCACTCCCGATCAGCCGTGGGCCAGCCGCCGGCTTGTCCCGGCCGTCCTGCCGGGCTTCATCCTGCTCGCGGTGTGGGCGTCGTCGTGGCTGGTAGGCTGGCTGAACCGGCACGGTTACGCCGGGGTGCCCAGCGTCGGCTCCGCGGTGGTCCTGGTGGTGGCGCTCCTGCTGTCGCCGTCGATGACCACGTTCGGCCTCGGGGTCAAGACCGGCGGCTCGTCGGGGATCACGCTGACCGCCGACGGCCTGGCGTTCAAGACCACGTTCGGGGGTGAACTCGGCGCGGTCGACGGCCTGTGCGCGGCGATCCCCAAGGACTCCTCGGTGATCATCGTCGACGGCCCCGTCGACGACCGGTTCGCCGAGGTCATCCGCGGGATGTGCGGCGACCCGACCGCGCGCGTCACGACGCGCTCAGACAACCCCCCGGACCTCACGGTCATGCGGGAAATCGTGCGGCGCATCCAGCAAGCCGGCCGGCGGCCGGTGTTTCTCGGCGGCGATGCGTCGGAACTCGAGCCTTACGGAGGCATTGTGAGGAAGGTCCTGACCCTGAACACCACCCAGGACGACAACGTGCTGCTGGGACCGCCGCGGACGACCAAGCCGTTCACGCTGAGCATCTGGATGTGGGAGCCCGCGTCGTGACCGCGCCCCCGGACGCCTACCGCGCCCTCCCGCCGGACCCGGTCGTCAGCCCGGCCCTCGCGGCCGATCCGCTGCCGACGGCCCCTTACGTCTCGATCATCCTGCCCTGCTACAACGAGCAGGGCCACGTGACGGCCGAGGTGGAGCGGATCTGCGCGGCCATGGATGCCAGCGGGTACAGCTACGAGCTGCTCGCCTTCGACGACGCCTCCACCGACGAGACGCTGGCCCGCCTGTACGAGGCCGCGCCCCGGTTTCCGTCCATGCAGATCGTGCCATTCCACCGCAACGGCGGGTCCGGCACCGTCCGCCGCATCGGCACCCAGCGGGCCCGGGGCGAGATCGTCGTGTGGACCGACGCCGACATGACGTACCCGAACGAGCGGATTCCCGAGCTGGTTCAGATGCTTGAGAAGGAGCCGTCCCTGGACCAGGTCGTGGGGGCGCGGACCAGCGAGCAGGGCACGCACAAGCTGCTGCGGGTGCCGGCCAAGTGGTTCATCCGCAAGCTCGCGGAACGGCTCACCAACTCCCACATCCCCGACCTGAACTCCGGGCTCAGGGCGTTCCGGCGCCAGGTCGCGCAGCCGTATCTGCGGCTGCTGCCACCCGGCTTCTCCTGCGTCACCACGATCACCGTCGCGTTCCTGTCCAACCAGCACGAAGTGCGGTACGTGCCGATCGAGTACGCCAAGCGGTCGGGGACCTCGAAGTTCAAGTTCGTCAAGGATGCCTACCGCTACATCCTGCAGGTGCTGCGGATGGTGATGTATTTCAATCCGCTCAAGGTGCTCATGCCGGTGGCGCTGCTCCTGCTCGGGCTCGGCATCGTCAAGGGCATCTACGACATGGTCGCGCACCCGTTCCGCTTCGCGGACAATACCGTGCTGATCTTCGTGACCGGGCTGCTCATCGCGTCACTTGCCCTGCTCGCCGACCTGATCGTCCGGTCGCGGGGGGACGTCTGACCGACGTGGGCGGGCCCGTGGCGGCGGGCGGGCCAGCCGGCTAGTTCTCGGGGCCCTGAGCCGAGCGGGCCAGGACGATGAGTCCCGTCCCGGTGTTCGGGAAGCCCCGTTCCATCAACCGGAACGGGACGGTGGCCCACCGGGTGGCCGTACCGGTCAGGCGGGCGGATGGCTGGAGCAGCCGGCCCGATCCGGCGGTCCGCTCGGCGACCGACGCGGTGGCTGCCGTGGCGAGCCGCCGCCGGCCGATCAGATTGCGCCCGGCCTCCAGCGCGAAGCCCAGCGGGAAGCCGGACTGCCGCATCTCCACCACGGTGAAACCGAGGCCGTTGAGCAGGGCCGTCATCGCGTCGGGATCATAACGGCGGAAGTGGCCGACGAGTTCGTCGAACGGGCCGTACCGGTGCTGGTGCGCGGGCACTGACAGGAGCAGCCAGCCGTGGGGCCGCAGCCTGCCCGTCCACTCCTTGAGCGCCGCCGCGTCGTCCTCGATGTGCTCGAGCACCTCGAACGCGCAGATCAGGTCGAACTGGTCGTCGCCCAGATCCTCCACCGCGATGTTGCGCACCTCGCCCCGCCCGGCCGCGCTCATCCGCTGGCTGGCGACCGCCCACGACGCCTGGTCCGGCTCCACCCCCAGATACCGGTACCGCTGCGCCAGCCGGGCGCCAACCGCGCCCTGGCCGCAGCCGACTTCAAGCACGTCGCTGATACCGGTGGGTACCATCCGCTTGATCAGCTCATAGCGCAGCCAGGCATTGAGCGCAAGCGGCGCCACCAGCTCGATGTCGGCTCGCGCCCCGGATTCCGGCGAACCGGGCGCCGGACCGGGCTCGCCGCCCGGGGATCGCGTCTCGGCGGCGGTGCCTGCGGCCGGGGTGAGCCGCGGCAGGAGCGGCCGCACGATCCGCTCCGGGGTGAATTGCTCCTGCGCCAGCTCGCGTGCCCGCTGGCGCAGCCGGGTCAGCTCGCCGCGGTCACCGGACAGCCGCAGCAGGGCCGCGGCGAGCGCGTCCGGGTCGCCGGGCGGCACCAGGACGCCCGCCCCGGACAGAGCCCGCCGCTGCGGGGCCGTGTCAGAGGTCACGATCGCGCATCCGGCCGCGGCGCCCTGGAACACCTTGTTCGGCACCACCCGGAGCGCCTTGTCCCCGGTGCCGAAGATGCCGAGGCAGACGTCGTGTCCGGCGACCAGCGCGGGCAGTTCGTCGGCGGGCACCCAGTCCAGCCAGCGGACCCTATCGCCCGCTCCCGCGGCCGCCATGGTCGCGGCCTTGTCCTGGCCGTCTCCGATCATCGTGACCTCGATGGGTGCCCCGGCCAGCCGGTTCAGCGCGGCACCGATGACCGGCGCCCCTTGCAGGGGGGTGTACAGGCCGTAGAACACCACCCGCAGCGGCCCGTCGGCGTCCTGGCTCTCAGCGGGCCGGGCCGCCAGATGCCACGCCGATGGTGCGCCCACCGGTACCACCACCGCCCGGACCCGATGCCGTGCGGGCAAGCGGGCCAGGTGCTCCTCGGTGTCCACGACGATGATGTCGGCGGCCCGCAGCGCGGCCGCGTCGATCGTCCTCAGCAGGAACCGGCGCGCGATCCCGCCCAGTCGCCGGTCCCGCCCGGTGTCACTGGCCCCGGTGAGATGGTCGAGCACCACCGGTACTCGGCGAAACAGCAGCCTGGCCAGGTGGACGTCGAAATGACCGAGGTAGCCGACCAGCACCACATCCGGTGCGGGCGTCCGGCGCGCGGCCCGGGCCAGGGTCGCCCAGCGCTGTGCGAGGCGGACCAGCAGAGCACGAGCTCGCCACGGGTGCGCCAGCATGTCCACTCTGGCCGCGGTGTCCAGACCCAGCGGCGCGTTGCATTCGGCCACGTCGATCCCGCCGGCCCGCAGCCCTTCGGCGATCGCGGTGATCCTCGGGTGCATCGAGGCGTCATAAGTACCAAACAGCAGAGCGCGCATGACTCTTTACCCTAGTATTCCGATCTTGTGGACAGGCACGAATCGCTGGAATGACGAGACGCTGAGGTTGGGCTGCCGCTGTGCCGGATCGTTCCGCGATGACGGATTACCCGCTCGACGCCGCCGTCGCCGAACCGCGCCGGGGCCGCGCCGTATGGCCCGTGGCCCGGCGGATCCTCACCGGCCGTCCGGTGCGCTGGGGCTTCGTGGCGGCCACGGTCGCCATCGGCGGCTACGCGGTGGCCCGTCAGTGGGCGGACATGCGGACGGCGCTGGTCAGCATCGGGGTGATGACGGTCGCCGCCGCCATGGTGAGCGTGCTGATCGCCATGTTCGCGGCGATGCAGGTGTGGCGGGTGCTGCTCGCCGCGCTCGGGTCGCCGTTGCCGATCCGGATCGGGGCCCGGATCATGTTCGTGGGCCAGCTGGGAAAATACCTTCCCGGATCGCTGTGGCCGGTGCTGGCGCAGATGGAGCTGGGCAGCGCGCACCGGGTACCGCGGCATCACACGGCGAGCGCCTCGGTGCTCACGATGCTCGTGACCATGCTCAGCGGGCTGCTCGCCGCGCTGGTCACGCTGCCTTTCGTCGCGGGATCGGATCCTTACCTGTGGGCCTTCCTGGCGGCCCCGGGCCTGGTGGCCTGCCTGCACCCGAAGGTGCTCAACTCGGTTCTGAGGCGAGTGTTCCGGCTGATCCGGCGCCCCCCGCTGGAGCAGCCGCTGACCGCCCGGGCGATAGCCACCGCGCTGGCCTGGTCGTTCGGATCGTGGCTCTGCTACGGCCTGCAGATATGGCTCCTGGAGACGCGGCTCGGCGCTCCCCGCGGCACCGCGGCGCTCCTGGCCGTCGGCGGCTTCGCTTTCGCCTGGATCGTGGGCTTCCTGGCCGTATTCGTGCCGGCCGGGGCCGTCGTGCGGGACGTGCTGCTCGTCGCGTTGCTGAGCCCGGTGCTGCATGTCGGCGCCGCCACCGCGGTCGCGCTGGTCTCCCGCGCACTGACCACCGCGGGTGACCTGCTCGCGGCGGCCGGGGCGGCCGGGTACGGCCGGCGTAGCGCGCTCAGGCGAACCGGGCGCGACCCGACAACAGGAGGGCCAGATGGAGCCGACCGGGATCGAGGGTGCGTGGACGTTCACGCCCCGGGTTTTTCGCGACAGCAGGGGGAGCTTCCTTGAGTGGTTCCAGGCCGGGGACCTCTTCACCTCACTCGGCTACCGGCCGCAGGTCGCGCAGGCGAACTGCTCGGTGTCCCGGCGGGGAGTGATCCGCGGTATCCACTTCGCCGATGTCCCGCCCGGGCAGGCCAAGTACGTCACCTGCGTCAGCGGCGCCATTCTTGACGTGATCGTCGATATCAGGACCGGCTCGCCCGGCTACGGACGCTGGGAGGCGGTGCGGCTGGATGACACCGAGCGGCGCGCGGTATTCCTGTCCGAAGGCCTCGGGCACGCGTTCACGGCGCTCAGTGATGAGGCGACGGTCGTCTACCTGTGCTCCACCGCCTACGCGCCGGGACGCGAACACGGCGTGCACCCGCTGGACCCGGCCATCGGTATCGTCTGGCCGGCCGATGCCGAACCGGTGCTGTCCGACAAGGATGCCGCCGCCCCGACGCTGGAACAAGCGCATCGCGACGGGCTGCTGCCGGCCTACGCCGACTGCGCGGCCCACCTGGCACGCCTGCGTGACCAGGCGTCATCCGCCTGCCATGGCCTGCCGTCCGGCGGCGGCGACGTCGCCGAACGCCCGCTCCAGGGCTGACCGCCAGTCCCCGATCGGCGGGATCCCCGCCTGAGTCCAGGCGTCGTGGCCGAGCACGCTGTAGGCGGGGCGGGGCGCTGGCCGGGCCAGCGCGCTGCTGGGGATGGGCCTGACCCGGGCCGGATCGGCGCCGAGCAGCCGGAAGATCTCACCGGCCAGCCCGAACCAGGTGGTCTGCCCCGAACTCGTGGCGTGGTAGATGCCGGGACTGGCGGCCGCGTGCATCAGGGCGACGATCTGCCCGGCCACGTCCGCGGTCCAGGTGGGCTGGCCGCACTGGTCGTCTACGACGTCAACGGTCGGGCGCTGGCCCTCCAGCGCGATCATCGTGCGGACGAAGCTCGGCCCGTGCGCCCCGTACAGCCAGGATGTGCGCACCACGTAGCCGGCGGCCGGCAGGCGCTCGAGCACGGCCCGCTCGCCGGCCAGCTTGGTGCGCCCGTAGGCGGACCGCGGCGCCGGGATGTCGTCCTCGCCATAAGGCTGCTGCGACGTCCCGGCGAACACGTAGTCCGTTGACAGCTGCACCAGGCGGATATGGCCGGCGGCTGCGCACGCCGCCGCGAGGTTGGCCGCGCCGCCGCCGTTGATGGCCAGCGCCTCCTCCTCCCGCGCCTCAGCGTCGTCCACGGCGGTCCAGGCCGCGCAGTTGACGACCACATCGGGCGAGCTGGCGGCGAGGGCGCCGCCGACAGCGTCGGCGTCGGTCACGTCCAGGCCGGACCGGTCCAGCGCGGTCACCGTCTCCCCGTGGCGGCCCAGGACGGCGACCAGATCGCGGCCCAGCATGCCGCCAGCCCCGGTGATCAGCCACCGCGTCATGAGGCCGGCCCGGCGTCGGCCGGAGCCACCCCGGCGGGGTCTGGGGGTCTGGCCGGACGCGGCGACTTCAGCGGTTCCCACCAGCCGCGGTTATCGGCGTACCAGCGCACGGTCGCCTCCAGGCCCGGACGGAACGGGATCTGCGGGGCGTAGCCCAGGGCCCGCAGCGCGTCGTCGTTCAGCGAGTAACGCCGGTCGTGTCCTTTGCGGTCCGGGACGCGGGTGACCATGTCCCAGCCTGCCCCGCAGCACTCGAGCAGGGCGGCGGTCAGCTCGGTGTTGCTCAGCTCGGCGTCGCCGTTGATGTGGTAGGTCTGGCCGCCGCGGCCGCGCTCCAGCACCAGCTGGATACCGCGGCAGTGGTCATCGACGTGGATCCAGTCGCGGACGTTGGCGCCGTCACCGTACAGCGGGACGCATCGCCCGTCGAGCAGGTTGGTCACGAACAGCGGGATGACCTTCTCCGGGTACTGGTAGGGGCCGTAGTTGTTGCAGCACCGGGTGATCCGCACGTCCAGCCCGTGGGTGCGGGCGTAGGCCCTGGCGATCAGGTCGCCGCCGGCCTTGGCCGCCGAGTACGGCGAGTTCGGCTCCAGCGGCGCCTGTTCGGTCCACGAACCTGACGCGATGCTCCCGTACACCTCGTCGGTGGAAACCTGCACCACCGGCCCGACCCCGGCCTCCATGCACGCTTGCATGAGCACCTGCACCCCGGCCACGTTGGTGGCCACGAACGGCGCCGCGCCGGTGATCGACCTGTCCACATGGGTCTCGGCGGCGAAGTTGATCACCGCGTCATGGCCGGGCACCAGCGAGCGCACCAGCGCGGCGTCGGTGATGTCACCCCGCACGAACTCCAGCCGCGGGCTCGCCGAGACCGGTGCCAGGTTCGCCAGGTTGCCGGCGTAGGTCAGCGCGTCCAGGACGGTCACCGTCGCGTCCTGGAAGCCCGGATACCCACCGGACAGCATGGTCCGCACGTAATGCGAGCCGATAAACCCGGCGCCGCCGGTGACCAGGATTCTCACGCGGTATCTCCAGCGAGCCTAGGAACTGATCTGCACCCTGCTATGGTCCCCGAGCACCAGCCGGTGCGCCGCCCGGACCCGGGGCGCCGGTGTCACCTCGACGTCGTGGCCGATCAGGGATGCCTCGATCCGGCGGACACCGCGGATGGACGCGCCGGCCAGCACGATGGAGTACTCGATCTCGCTNNGGGCCCACGATCCGGGATCCGCTGACCTGCGCGCCCGCTTCGATAACGACCCGGCCGATCAGCTCGCTCTCCGGATCCGCCGTGCCCACCATCCGCGGCTCGATGCTTTCCAGCACCATCCGGTTCACTTCCAGCATGTCCTCGACGTTGCCGGTGTCCTTCCAGTACCCGGAGATGGTCGTGGAGGTCACCTTCCGGCCGTTACCGATCAGCCACTGGATAGCCTCGGTGATCTCCAGCTCGCCCCGCGGTGACGGCGCCAGCGCGGCTACCGCCTCGTGCACCGCGGGGGTGAAGATATACACCCCGACCAGCGCCAGGTCGCTCTTGGGCCGCTCCGGCTTCTCCTCCAGGCCGACCACCTGTCCCGCGTGATCCAGTTCGGCCACCCCGAACTGGCGCGGATCCGCCACCGCGGTCAGCATGATGTAGGCATCGGGCCGGACGGACCGGAACTCCTCCACCAGCGCGGTGATCCCGCCGATGATGAAGTTGTCCCCCAGGTACATCACGAAGTCATCGTCGCCCAGGAACTCCCGGGCGACCAGGACCGCATGCGCCAGCCCGAGCGGGGCGGCCTGGCGGACGTAGGTCACTTTCAGCCCGAACGCCTCGCCGTCACCGACCGCGGCCTGGATCGCCCCCGCGGTGTCGCCGACCACGATCCCGACCTCGGTGATCCCGGCGTCCCGGATTGCCTCCAGCCCGTAGAACAGCACGGGCTTATTCGCGACCGGCAGCAGCTGCTTGGCCGAGGTATGCGTTATCGGCCGGAGCCGCGTGCCCGCCCCCCCCGCCAGAACCAGCGCCTTCACGGTCCGCGAGCCTAGCAGAGACTCACCCGGGGCATGACCGCTCGAGCCTAGCGCAGCCACTTCGGACCGCAGCCGCGGGCGAACCCCGCCGAGAGCGCGGGCAGCAGATCGTGGTTCCAGACCAGCACCTCGTACGCCCCGACCCGGGCGGTCTGCCGCACCGGACCGAACTGCCTGATGGCGTCGGCAGCGGTGCCGTCCGCTCCGGTGACGCCGGTGCGGTCGAGCAGGAGGAACGTGGCGGTGTTCGGCGGCCCGTACCACGACTCCTTGGACTCCCAGGCATCGGGGGAGAAGCGGCCGCAGGACAGCACGACGGGCCGGACTTGCACCCGGCCGCTGGTGGCGACGGTCGTGACGTTGGCCGTCCAGTAGTCGCCCATCCCGGCGGTGAGGTGATGGGCCGTCAGCCAGGAGGCGACGGCCTGCGTCGTCGGCGGTCGCGGGGGCCCGGCGGCGTTGTAGGCGAGCGCGCCGGCGTAGCCCACCACGACCGCGAGCAGCGCCGGAAGCAGCGTCTTCATGGCCGGCCTGCCGGGCAGAAGCCGGCCGGCCAGCACCGCGCCGAACGGGAGCACCGCGGCGAGCTCATGCGTCGAGCCGAGATCGAAGGACTGCGTGCTGAACACGTAGGCGGCCAGATTGATCGCGACGCCCGCCAGGAGCAGCGGGACCAGCCGATCGTCGGCCAGCAGCCGCCTGACCGCGATACAGCAGGCCCACGCCACACCGATGACGCCGGCCAGGTGCAGGAGGGCGACCGCGGTGGCGGGCCAGGAATGCAGCCCGATGAAGTCCGCGCCGAACAGCGTCAGCACGGACTGGACCGTCAGCCAGGCCCGGTGCGGTAGCTGCGCGGCCGTCGTGAGGTCCACGTGGACGGGTGCGACGACAAAGCCGCCGGCCAGCTGGATGAGCCGCGTGCCGGCCAGCGCCAGCGGGATGGAGACGGCTGCCCCCGCCAGCAGGCCCGCGTCGGTCCGCCGCGACCCGCGACGCCGCCAGATCCGGATCGCCGAGATGGCGATGACCGGCAGGGCCCCCACGTAGATGGCCATCTGGTCGGCTATCTCGACCCAGGTCAGCAGCGCGCCGACCAGCCAGGGCAGGTACCTGCGGTCGCCGAGCCGGTCGATCGCCAGCCAGGTCAGCAGCAGCGGGACGGCGGTGCCCGTATGGTCGGGTGAGGAAAGCAGCGTGGCCGCGCTGAACCCCGGGCCAGGCGCGAGCATGATGCCGGCCGCGACCAGGACCCGGCCGAGCGCCGCTTTCCCGGTAGCCTTTCCCTTGGCCAGCAGCGCCGCGAGCACCAGCAGCAAGGTATAGGTCGCCGCTCCCGCCAGGTTGATGACGGCGGGATTCAGCCCGCGCGCGAGTTCCACCAGCATGTACTCGGGGAGCTCGGTGGTGTAGAACGACACGTCAGACAGCCACCAGCCGCGCAGCAGCAGGTTGCCGTGCAGCATGTCCCACGCCTGGAGCACGTTGCCGGCGCCGTCCGCGTCAGTGCCGAGGGACCTGGACTGTCCCAGGTAAGCTACGTACAGCAGGACGACGGCGCCGAGGCAGGCCACCACGGTGAGGGGGCGACTACGGCCCGCGCGGAACCAGGGCAAGCCCCGGCTACCCGTGAGCGAGGTTGGCTCACTGGGCGCGGCAGGCGATTCGGCGGCCTCCTGCTCCGGGCCGGTCACTTCGACGTTAACCACCCTTAAGAACATGCGTGCTGCGGCGACATCAGTTGTCAGGGAGCTGAAGCCGGTCCAGGATACCGCCCCGTCCAGCCCCGGCCGCTCGGCACTGCCAGTAGGCTAACGGGGCTGACATCCACTACTCCTGAGGTTTTCATGCGACGCTTTCTAGCGCTCCTTGCTATTCCCCTGCTGGCCTGTGCTGTCCTCGCGGGCTGCAGTTCGTCGAAGTCGTCGTCCGCGTCCGCGTCTTCCTCGGCCACCGCGAACTCGGCGGTGACGGCGACGGGATCCTTCGGCCAGGCGCCGAAGGTGAGCATCCCGAAGGCGAAGGCAGGCAGCAAGCTCGAGGTCAAGACGCTCATCCAGGGCACCGGTACGGCCTTGACCAAGACGGACGCCCTCGCCGCGAACTTTGTCCTTTACTTCTGGTCGGGCACCAGTTCCTCGCTGAAGGCCAACACCTTCACCAGCAACCCGACGGTGATCGGCGGCACGATGCTGCCCGGCCTGGAAACCGCGCTGATCGGCAAGAAGGTCGGCAGCCGGGTGCTCGCGGTGATTCCGCCTGCGCAGGGCTACGGCACCTCGGGCGACTCAGAACTCGGCATCACGGGCACCACCACCCTGGTGTTCGTCATCGACGTGCTCAAGTCGTACTCCGACACCGCGTCCGCCACCGGCACGCAGGTGTCCAACGGCGGTAGCACCCTGCCGACGGTCAGCGCCAAGGCGGGCAGCGCGCCGACGCTCTCCGGCTTCCCCAAGGCGGTGCCCAGCGCGCTCGTGGTCAAGACGCTGATCAAGGGCAGTGGCCCGGCGGTGGTCAAGGGCGAGTACGTCATCGCCCAGTACACCGGCTACATCTGGCGGACCCAGAAGGTCTTCGGTTCCTCCTGGTCGTCGGGCTCGCCGTTCGGCTTTGTCATCGGTGCATCGCCGGAGCAGGTGATTCCCGGCTGGGACAAGGGCCTGGAGGGCCAGACCGTGGGTAGCCGCGTGCTGCTCTCCATTCCGTCCGCTGACGGTTACGGGAAGTCCGGGGAGTCGCAGGCGGGCATCAAGGGCACCGACACCCTGGTGTTCGTGGTCGACATCCTCGATGCCCTCAAGTCCTAGCTCACCGGTTGCGTTCCTCGCGCAGCAGGCGGCCGGCGTGCCGGCCGGCCGCCGCTGCGGCGAGGAAATAGGCCAGGTCGGCATCCAGTCCGCGGCCCATCGTCGATAGCGGCGCCGGGCAGGCTCTCAGCGCTGCCTCCAGCCCGTCGACGGCCACGGTGACGATCTGATGCCGCTCGCCCAGCGGGCTGGCTTCGGCCGCCACCCGGTCGCCGAAGTCCCCCCCCAGCGCCGGGACCACGACGTCGGCCCGGGCCAGTGCCACCCGGCCGTAGGCGGTCAGGCTGTGGTGCGAGACGCCGCGATGCCGCTCGCGCGGGTCGGCCTCGCTGACCCGCAGCGACGCCACCGGCCGCCCGCCCAGCGTCGCCACGGCGTTGACCACCTCGCCGGCCGCCACGCCGGAAAAGCCCCAGCGGGTTCCGGTGCCGAGGTTGCCCGGCCCCTGCGCGACCACCGCGATGTCGGCGCCGAGTACGTGCCGGGCGGCCAGCAGCCCGGTATGGATAGTCACCGTCTCCAGGTCCCCGCCGAACGACTGGCCGGTGGTGACGGTCGCGGCCAGCCATCCCGCGTCCTTGAGCGTCGCGCAGGTGCGGGAAAACCAGGCCGGCAGCGCCCCGCCGTCCTGCATGACGTACACCACCCGCGGCGGCCCGCTCTGGCGATGGCTGTCACCGCCGGCCCGTTCGGCCGAACCGAAGACGCCGGCCANNGAGTGCAGGTCGGCCACCACGACGGGCATCCCGTCGATGTCATCCGCCTCGCGCAGCACGTCATGGTGCGGCGATCCCTGCTCATCCGCGCCGAGCACGGTCGCTTGCAGGGGCGTGTAACGCGCCTTGACCAGGTGGCCGGCCAGCGCGGGGTCGGGCGGCAGCCGGTCGGGAATCGCGACCACGAGGGCGTACCCGCCGGTGCCCAGGCCCAGGTCGAGCGCGGTGGTGTTGACCAGCACCCGGTCCCCGGGGCGCGGGTATCCGGTCAGGGCCGGGTAGGCCAGGGTCCGTACCCGCGCGCCGTCCACGGACACGTCGAGCTCGACCGCGCCCGGCCACTCGCGGCGGATGGCGCTGACGGTACCGTTCCGCCATGTGATCACCCCCGGCAGCCTACTAATCTGGAACCACCAGGAGGGGCCATGTCCAAACGCAAGACCGAGCGACTGCTCGGCCTTGTCGTGTGCCTGCTCTCCACCACGCGCTATCTCACCGCCGACCAGATCCGGGAGGCGGTGCCCGGTTACCCGGAGCCGGATGAGCTGTTCAAGCGGATGTTCGAGCGAGACAAGGAAGATCTCCGCGACCTCGGCGTGCCGCTGGAGACCGGGCTCAATCACCCGTTCGACGAGGACCCGGGGTACCGGATCAGGCAGCAGGCCTACGAGCTGCCCGAGCTCCGGCTCGAGGCGGACGAGGCCGCGGTGCTGGGCCTGGCCGCCCGGGTCTGGCGGCGGGCTGAGCTGGCCGGCGCCGCCGCGGGTGCGCTGCTGAAGCTGCGGGCGGCCGGCATCGAAGCGGGGGAGGACCGGCCGTCCCCGCAGGGCATCGAGCCCCGGCTGGGCACGCCCGAGCCGGCCTTCGGCCCATTGTGGGAAGCGGTCCGGGACCGCAGGCCGGTGATATTCAGCTACCGGGCGGCGGGCCGCAGCGATCCGCAGCGGCGCGAGCTCGAGCCGTGGGGCGTGGTGAACCGGCATGGCCGCTGGTACGTGGCCGGCCGGGACCGCGGCCGCGACGCCACCCGGGTCTTCCGGCTGAGCCGGATCGCGGGGCCGGTGAAGTTCTGCGGGCCACCGGGCAGCGTGACCGTCCCGGATGGCACGGACGTGCGTGAGCTGGTCCGCGACTGGGACGCGGCGCCCGCGCCCGACCGCACGGCGGTGCTGCGGGTCCGGGCCGGGGCCGGCGTGGGCCTGCGGCAGCACGCGGTCTCGGTGCGTCCCGACGATACCGAGCCCGGCTGGGACCAGGTCACGGCGCGCTTCGCCGACGTGGGCTGGTTCGGGGACTACGCGGCCAGGTTCGGACCTGATGTGGTGGTCCTGGACCCTCCCGACCTGCGGGATGCCGTGATCCGCAGGCTCAAGGGGGTCCTGGCGTGAGACGGGCCGGAGGCACCTGGTGAGCGCGCTTGTTACCTCAACGGAGCGGCTGCAGCGGCTGCTCGCGCTGGTGCCGTACGTGGTGAGCAGGAAGTCGGTGGGGCTGGCCGAGACGGCTGCGGCTTTCGGGGTCAGCGAACGCGAGCTGGTCGATGACCTGAACCTGCTGTGGTGCGTCGAGCTGCGCGCACCCGATCCGTACTGCCCGATCGATTTGTCCTACGAGGGCGGTGAGATCGTCGTCAGCCAGGCCGAATCCATTGCCCGGCCGTTGCGGCTCGCCGTGGACGAGGCCAGCGCGCTGCTGGTCGCGCTCCGGATGCTGGCCGAGGTGCCCGGGCAGCGGGACCGGTCGGCCATGTCCCGGCTGATCGCCAAGCTGGAGGCGGCGGCGGGCGAGGCCGCTGCGGCCAGTGCCCAGGTCGCGGTGCAGGTCGACGTCCCGGACGAGGGGACGCACGCCTACGCCGCCCAGATCCGCACCGCCCAGGGCACCGGGCGGCGGCTGCACCTGCGGTACCACGTGCCGGGCCGGGACGAGGCGACCGAACGCGACGTCGACCCGATGCGGCTGCTCGTGGTGGAAGGCCGGCCGTACCTGGAAGCCTGGTGCCTGCGGGCCGAGGGGGTCCGGCTGTTCCGGCTGGACCGGGTGCTCAGCCTGGAGGTGCTCGACGTGCCGGCCGCGCCGCCCGCGCAGGCCCAGCCGGTGGACGTGGACCAGGGCCTGTTCCGGCCGTCGCCCGATGACGTGTCCGTGGTGCTCGAGCTGGCCGCGGCCGGCCGCTGGGTCGAGGAGTACTACCCGTGCGAGTCGGTGGAAGAACTAGAGGACGGCCGGCTCCGGGTCGTGCTGCAAACCCCCGATACCGGCTGGGTGCGGCGGCTGGCCCTGCAGCTCGGCGAGGACGGCCGGGTCGTCTCGCCGCCGTCGCTAGTGGCGGACATACGCGAGGCCGCCACGGCCGCGCTCACGAATTACGTCGTCTAGTTACCTCGGCTGGGCAATCCGGTGCCCGGCACGCTCCGAATACCCCATGAGTGTGCACGGAGACCGAAATCGCACCGGATGGTTACACGCCGTCCGCCTGCGGAAACGGTCTCTCAGCGGTACCAGCGTGTAGACTCTGGCCGAAAGAAAGTCTCCTGCTGATAGAGGACGGACATGATTGGTGACCTGTTCGACAGCCCNNTCGATGCGCATCCTGAAGACCGAGGTCGGCAGCCTGCACGAGGACGAGACCACCTCCCGCTCCTCAACTGCCCCGGGTGCTCCGGCCGCTTTCCCGCCGGCCGCGGAGATCGCCGCCAGCCAGCCGGTCCCGCCGGTCCCGCCGGTCGCGCCGGTCGCGCAGCCCGACCCGCAGCAGACGCAGATCGACGCGCTGCAGCAGCAGATCCGCGATCTGCAGCGTGCGGCCACCATGGACCCGGTGCCGGCGACCCAGGCCGCAGCGGCGTCCGAGCCGCAGCGTACCCAGCAGCCCAGCTAGCCGGGACATAGCGGCCCTTACTGCGGAAAGCGGTCATGGCGAAACTTCCCGGGGCGGTGCAGGGCGCTCGCATCGTAGGCGAGCGTTTCGTACGCTCCCAGCGAGAGCAGAATCCGGACGGCCGGATGCCGCTCATGGAGCACATCCGTGAGCTGCGCAACCGCGTCGTCAAGATGGCGCTCGGGCTTATCGCCGGGATGATCGTCGGGTTGATCTTCAACGACTGGGCGTTTCGCGTCATCGAGCACCCGCTGTGTGCCGCGTCCGTAGATGGTCATACCGGCTGCCATGTGCTCGGGCTGAACAAGCTCGTCGCGGACGGTGTGCTTGACCCGTTCAACCTGCGGCTCGAGGTCGCCTTCATCGTCGCCGTGGTGCTCAGCTCCCCGGTCTGGCTCTATCAGCTCTGGGCTTTCGTCGCGCCCGGCTTGTACAGCAGGGAGAAGCGCTGGGGCTATATCTTCCTGGGCTCGGCCATCCCGCTGTTCCTGTGCGGTGTCACGCTGGCCTACTGGTCGCTGACCCGGACCATGGAGTACCTGCTTCACCTGACGCCATCCGGTGTCTCGAACCTGATCGACTACGACCAGTACCTCAGCTTCGTCCTGACGATGCTGCTGGCCGTGGGCCTGGTCTTCGAGCTGCCGCTGATCATCATCATGCTGAACCTGGCCGGCATCATGACCCACGCACGGTTCAAGAAGTGGCGCCGGGTCATGATCTTCGCGGTCTTCGTGCTGGCCGGCATCGCCAACCCGAGCCCGGACCCGATCACCATGCTGATCATCGGCGGGGTCTGCGTGCTGATGGTCGAGGTGGCCGAGTTCATCGTGTGGAACAACGACCGGCGCCGCGCCCGGCTGCATCCCTCGCCCTATGCGGACCTGGACGACAACGAGCTGGCGCCCATCGACCTGGACGACGCCGAGGCCCCCGACCACCGGCTGAACTAGAGCGTGTCACCAGCGCTTTTCGCGGCGGCTGGCCCCGCACGACGCAGCCAGCCGCCCGGAAGGCCCTAATCTGGAGTAATGACCACTCCGGCGGACCGGTATGCCGCGTTCCGTGAACGGCAGTCTGACCCCGAAAGTCCGGAGTTCACGTCCTTTCGCGCGCTCTATGAGTTCGACTTCGACGACTTCCAGGTCGCCGCGTGCGGTGCGCTCGGCGGGGGGAGCGGCGTGCTGGTGGCCGCGCCCACCGGATCCGGCAAGACGGTGGTCGGCGAATATGCCGTGCACCTGGCGCTGGCCCAGGGCCGCAAGTGCTTCTACACCACGCCGATCAAGGCGCTGTCCAACCAGAAGTTCGCCGACCTGGTGCGCCGTTACGACAGCCAGACGGTGGGGCTGCTCACCGGGGACAACAGCATCAACTCCGGCGCGCCGGTGGTCGTGATGACCACCGAGGTGCTGCGCAACATGCTGTACACCGGCTCGACGGCCCTGGCGGGCCTGGGCTACGTCGTCCTGGACGAGGTGCATTACCTGGCGGACAGGTCCCGCGGGGCGGTCTGGGAAGAGGTGATCATCCACCTGCCCGAATCGGTGCGGGTGGCGGCGCTGTCCGCGACGGTGAGCAACGCGGAGGAGTTCGGCGAGTGGCTGGATCAGGTCCGCGGCGGCACGGCCGTCATCGTGGACGAGCGGCGGCCGGTGCCGCTGTGGCAGCACGTGCTGGCCGGCAACCGGCTCTATGACCTGTTCACCGATGATGATCACACCCGGGTCAACCCCGAGTTGCTCCGGGTCGCCCAGCGGGACACCTGGATCGAGCGCAAGGCCCCAGGTCGCCCGGCGCGCGGCGGGTCCCGACCGCGCCGGTTCCCGCCCACGTACCGGCCCGACGTCATCGCGCGCCTGGACGCCAGCGGGCTGCTGCCCGCGATCACCTTCATCTTCAGCCGGGCCGGCTGCAACGCCGCCGTCGAGCAGTGCCTGCGGGCGGGCCTGCGGCTGACCACGCCGGAAGAGGCCGAGGCCGTCCAGCGGACCGCCGAGCGCCGCACCGCGGACATCCCGCCGGAGGACCTGGCCGTCCTGGGCTACGGCGAATGGCTGGACGGCCTGCGGCGGGGGATCGCCGCGCACCACGCGGGCATGCTGCCCGCCTTCAAGGAAGTGGTCGAGGAACTGTTCGCGGCCGGGCTGGTCCGCGCGGTGTTCGCGACCGAGACGCTCGCCCTCGGCATCAACATGCCGGCCAGGACCGTGGTCATCGAGAAGCTGGACAAGTGGAACGGCGAGACCCACGCGAACCTGACGGCGGGGGAGTACACCCAGCTGACCGGGCGGGCCGGCCGGCGCGGGATCGACGTGGAGGGGCACGCCGTCGTGCTGTGGCAGCCCGGGATGGACCCCGGCGCGGTCGCGGGCCTGGCCAGCACCCGCACCTATCCGCTCAACTCCAGCTTCCGGCCGTCCTACAACATGGCCGTCAACCTNNTGGGCCGGGCGGGCCCGGGCCTCGGCCCTGCTGGAGTCCTCCTTCGCCCAGTTCCAGGCCGATCGCGGCGTGGTCGGCCTGACCCGCCAGGTCCGCAAGAACCGCCAGGCCATGGCCGAGCTGGCCACGGCGATGACCTGCGAGAAAGGTGATTTCGCCGAGTACGCCCAACTAAGAAGATCTTTGTCCGAACGGGAGGGCGATCTGTCCCGGACCCGTGCGAGCTCGCGCCGGGCCGAAGCCGCCAGGTCGCTCTCGCAGCTGCGCCCAGGTGACATCATCCGCGTGCCGGGGGGCCGGCGAGCCGGCCTGGCGGTGGTGCTGCAGCCGGGCCTGCATCCGGCCCGGGGCGGTGACAGCGGCAACGGCCGGCCGGCCGGCCGGGCCGGGAACGGGCATGCGGGGAACCGCCTGGCGGCCGGCGGCCGCCAGGATGGACCCGTCGGCCCCGGCCCGCTCGTGCTCACCGAAAACCGGCAGGTGAAGCGGCTGGCCGTGGCCGACTTCCCCGTGCCGGCCGAAGTCGTCGACAAGATCCGGATTCCCGGTTCGTTCAGCCCGCGCTCTCCGCAGCACCGCAAGGACCTCGCCGCCACCATGCGGAACCAGCTGGCCAGCCGGGACGGCGCGAAGGGAACGAGGCGGCCGACGCGCGCGGCGGACTGGGAACGCGCCGCGCCGGAGTCCGCGAGCGACGTGGCCGAACTGCGGCGGCGGCTGCGGCAGCACCCGTGCCATGACTGCCCGGATCGGGAAGACCACGCCCGTTACGCCGAACGGTACATGCGGCTCAAGCGCGAGACCGAGTCGATCGAGCGCCGGGTGGCCGGCCGTTCGCACGTGATCGCCCGCACCTTCGACCGGGTCTGCCGGGTGCTGGAACGGCTCGGCTACCTGGACGGCGACANNTGCCTGCGCCGCGGCCTGTGGGACGACCTGTCCCCGGCCGAGCTCGCGGCCTGCGTGTCCGCCCTGTCGTTCGAGTCGCGGCAGGCCGACGACCGCCAGCCGCCCCGGCTGCCCAAGGGACGGGTCCCCGAAGCCCTGTCCGCCATGGTCCGCACCTGGGGCGAGCTCGATCAGCTGGAGAAGGACAACGAGCTGTCGTTCCTGCGTGAGCCCGACCTCGGCTTCGCCTGGGCCGCCTACCGCTGGGCGCACGGAGCGCGCCTGGAGACCGCCCTCGACGAATCGCCCGACCTCACCCCCGGCGACTTCGTCCGCTGCGTCAAGCAGTTGATCGACCTGCTCGACCAGATCGCCGCCACCACCGCCGCCCCCGCCCCTGCCACCCCTGCCGCCCCGGCCTCCGCTACCCCCGCTACCCCCGGGGCTCCCGGCCTGGCCGCCACCGCCCGCGCCGCCATCGAGGCGATGCGCCGGGGCGTGGTGGCCTACTCCGTCGTCGCCGACTAGTCCCGCCGGCCTAGTTCACCGCATCTGCCTGGCACGCGACGGACGGTGAGACTAAGTTGCCGTAGGAAACGGTTCGTGCACGCTAGGAGGCGGCATGGTTCGGTTCGGCGCGGTGGCCATGGCGGGTGCGGCGCTGGCCCTGGCCGCGGGCGTGCTGACGGCGGCGCCGGCCAGCGCGCAGGGGTCGGCACCCGGGACGCCAGGGGCGGCCGCCAGCTGGGACGAGCCGAGCGTCACGGGCTTCGCTGACTCGCTCGGGCCGGCTTCGAAGGTCTGGTACACGATCGGAGACGGCGAGCTCGAGAACGCGTTTTACCCCGAGACCGACACCCCCGACACCTTCGGCCTGCAGTACGCCGTGACGAACGGATCCTCGTTCACCGAGACCGAGACCACCGGCACCACCCATTCGATCTCGCTGCTGAACGAGAACTCGCTGGTCTGGCAGCAGGTCAACAAGGCCGACAACGGCGACTTCACGATCACCAAGACCTACATCGCCGACCCGTCGCGTTCGGTGATCCTGGTGCAGACCACGTTCGACAACACGAGTTCGGTGGCGCTCAAGCTCTACGTCGACTATCACCCGCAGCTCGACAACGACGGGATGGGCAACACCGGCGACACCGATTCCGCCAGCGGCGACCTAGTAGCCCAGAACGGGTCGGTGGCCAGCGCGCTGAGCGCCACGACCGGCTTCACCTCCTCCGACAACGGGTACGTCGGCACCGCCAGCGACGGCGAGACCATGCTCACCTCCGGCTACGGGCTCACCTCGACGTACTCGCAGGCCGCAACGGCCGGGCACATCGACCAGGTCGCGCAGATCCCGGTCGCCTCCAGCGGCTCGACCACCTTCACGCTCGCGCTGGCCTTCGACACCACCGAGGCGGCGGCGATCTCCGACGCGTCCGCCTCGCTCACGACCGGATTCACCGCCCTGGAGAGCTCCTTTGAGTCCGGCTGGCAGTCCTGGCTGAGCGGGCTCAACACGGCGCCTGCCTCGGTCACCGGCAGCGCCGGGCTGAAGGAGCAGTACGACGTCTCGCTGATGGAGCTGAAGGCGGACGAGGACAAGACCTACGCCGGCGCGTTCATCGCGGCACCCACCGTGCCCTGGGGCGCGAGCATCAGCGCGGATACCGGCACCGGCACGTCCGGCGCGCACGGCTACCACGCGGTGTGGACGCGGGATGAGTACGAGATGGCCAGCACGCTGCTCGCGGCGGGCGACAAGACCGACGCGCTGGCCGCCCTGAACTACATCTTCAGCTACGAGGTCGAATCCAGCGGTGCCGTCAAGCAGAACACCTGGCTGAACGGCACGGCCGTGTTCGGGTCGGTGCAGATGGACGAGGTGGCCGACCCGATCATCCTGGCCTATCAGCTCGGCGCGACCGGCTCGGCCGACTGGAGCTATGTCGAAGAGCTCGCGAACTACCTGGTGGCCAACGGCCCCTACACGGCCGAGGAACGCTGGGAGGAAATCGCGGGCTACTCACCGGCCACCATGGCCGCGGAGATCGCCGGGCTGATCTGCGCCGCCTCCATCGCCGAGGCCAACGGTGATCCCAGCGTGGCACAGACGTACCAGTCGACCGCTCAGGCGTGGGCGTCGGAGGTC
>PMOU01000238.1 GCA_003161205.1 Actinomycetota bacterium
CATACCCAGGACATCGCCGATACCCTCGGCGTCACCCGCGAGCCGACCGATCGCCTGCGCCACGTCGCGCACATCGGCGTCGGGGCCCGGGCGTACAGCTACGCCGTGCACGGGCAGCCGGTGCCGTCGGCCCCCGTGCACGTCGTGCTGGCCGGACCCTCCGGCGCCACCTGGACCTGGGGTCCGCGGGACGCGCCGGACCGGATCAGCGGTCCGGCCCTCGACTTCTGCCTGCTGGTCACCCAGCGGCGGCACCGTGACGACGTGGCCCTGAGCATCGAAGGCCCGGCCGCGACCGAATGGATGGCGATCGCCCAGGCCTTCGCCGGCCCGGCAGGCACCGGCCGGGCCCCTCTTCCGCCCGGCTGGCCCGCCTCGTCCCGCCCATCCCAAAGCTCCGTCCTCTAGGAGGCAGCAGATGCCGCAGCGGCGGCCGGTCCGCATCGCGAACTGCTCCGGGTTCTACGGCGACNNGCCGCCCGGGAGATGCTGGATCAAGGGTCCAGCCCGATTGACGTGCTGACCGGCGACTACCTGGCCGAGCTGACCATGCTCATCTTGTGGAAGGCCCGCCGCAAGGACCCGGGCCGCGGCTACGCCGTCACGTTCCTGCGGCAGATGGAAGAGGTCCTGGGCACCTGCCTGGAGCGCGGCGTCAAGATCGTCGCCAACGCGGGCGGCCTCAATCCCGAAGGCCTGGCCGGCCAGATCAGCGAACTCGCCGCCCGGCTCGGCCTGTCCGCCCGCGTCGCCTGGATCAGCGGTGACGACCTGGCGCCGGCCATCGGCGACCTGCAGGCTGCCGGGCATGAGCTGGCTAACCTTGACACCGGCCTGCCGCTGGCCAAGGCGGACCTGCCGGTGGTCACCGCCAACGCCTACCTCGGCGGCTGGGGCATCGCGGCCGCGCTGCAGGCCGGGGCCGACATCGTCATCTGTCCCCGGGTCACCGACGCGAGCCTGGTCGTCGGGCCGGCCGCGTGGTGGCACGGCTGGCGCCGTGACGACTGGGACGCGCTGGCCGGCGCGGTCGCCGCCGGGCACATCATCGAGTGCGGACCGCAGGCCACCGGCGGGAACTACAGCTTCCTGCAGGAGATCACCGACCGCCGCTACCCGGGCTTCCCGATCGCCGAGGTCGCCGCCGACGGCGCCAGCGTGATCACCAAGCACGAAGGCACCGGCGGCCTGGTCTCCGTCGGCACCGTCACGGCCCAGCTGCTGTATGAGATCGGCGAGCCCGCCTACCTCAACCCGGATGTCGTCGCGGACTTCGGCACCCTGCGCGTCGAGCAGGCCGGCCCGGACCGGGTCGCGGTGACCGGGACCCGGGGCAGCCCGCCCCCGGACACCCTCAAGGTCGCGCTCAACATGCTCGGCGGCTATCGCAACACGATGACGATGGTCATCACCGGCCTGGACATCGAGGCGAAGGCCGAGCAGGCCACGACCCTGCTGTTCGGCCTGCTCGGCGGCACGGAGGCGTTCGAGGAGGTCGACGTGCGCCTGCTCCGCTTCGACCGCCCGGACGCGCCGTCCAACGAGCAGGCCACCGCGCACCTCCGGATTACCGTCAAGGACCAAGACGAACGCAAGGTCGGCCGGGCGTTCTCCGACGCCACCTTCGAGCTCGCCCTCGGCGGCTACGCCGGCTTCCACACCACCACCCCGCCGACCGCGGCGAGCGCGTACGGCGTGTACTGGCCCGCTCTGGTGCCCGCGGACGTGGTCACCCAGCAGGTGCACCTGCCCGACGGGACCCACCGCGACATCCCGCATACCAGCGCCCCCGTCTCCACCGNNACCGCCCCGACGTCCCCGGCTGTCCCGACCTCCCCAGGTGTCCCGGTCGCGTCGGCTGTCCCGGACGGCCCGGCGGCTCAGATTCCCCTCGGCCGGCTGTGCGGGGCGCGCTCGGGGGACAAGGGCGGTAACGCCAACGTGGGCCTGTGGGCCACCAGCCCGGCCGCTTACGACTGGCTGCGCCAGTACCTCACCACCGACCGCTTCAAGGAACTGCTCACCGAGGCTTCCAGCCTCCAGGTCGACCGCTACGAGCTCCCGAACCTCCTAGCGCTCAACTTCGTCGTACATGGCCTGCTCGCCCCGGGGGTTTCCGGGACGGCCCGGCCCGACGCCCAGGCCAAGGGACTGGGTGAGTACCTGCGTTCGCGGGTGATAACGGTCCCCCCAGCCCTAATCAGTAAGTGAGAAAACGCACGTTCGTCATGGACGGCATTTTTCCCATCTAGTGATACTTAGATCAACCTCTGGGACATAAACACCCCATTGTGTTCGCGCCCGGGCAGTGTAGCTGCCGCTGGAAGATCTCGCCTGCATAACGAAAATTGTTTCGCGCGCTGACCGGTTGCCCGGTCCCCGCCGGACCGGCGTGAGCCGCACGCTGAACGTAGGCTGCCCAGCTGTCAGGCGCTCCCGAAGGCTGCGTGTACGTCCGCGCGGCTTTCCCGGGGAGCGCGCCCTGTTCGGAAAGGAGCCCTTTGGGCAGCCATAGCAAGTCCAAACGTGCCCAGCTCTCCAGGCGGCTGACCACAGCCGCCGTCCCCGCGCTAGCCGGGGTGGCCGCGGTGTTCTGCTTCTCAGCGCAGGCACAGGCGAGCACGCTAGCAACTCACGTGGCCGCAGATCACGCCACCGCCACGGAGACACTGGGGCCGGTGGGCCAGTCGTTCGCCCAGCTGCTGGCCTCGAGCCAGCGGACCGTGGCGGCCAAGACCGCCCGGTCCGTCACGTACACCGTCCGGTCGGGTGACTCGCTCATAGCGATCGCCGGGCGCGTCTATCACGACCCGGCCGCGTGGCCGGTGATCTACTGGGCCAACCGCAGCAAGATCCACTGGGCCAACGACCTCACGGTCGGTGAGGTGCTGAAGATACCGGCCAAGCCCGCCCGGATACCCAAGGCGCCCGGACAGCTCGGGCCGGGGGAGGCCGGGGTCGGCGCCACGCAGGCGGAAGACCTGGCGTACACCCCGCAGGCAACGGTCAGCTACTCCGGTGACGGCGGGTTCACCTCGTGCGTGATCGCCGCTGAGTCCGGCGGCAACTCCCAGGTCATGAACGCCAGCGGCCATTACGGCCTCTACCAGTTCAGCGAGTCGACGTGGGAAGAGTACGGCGGTTCGGCCGCTGACTTCGGCGACGCGACCGTGGCCGAGCAGAACCAGGTGTTCGACAACGCCCTGGCGGCCGGAGGCGAGTCCAACTGGTCGGCCTACGACGGCTGCTGAGCTGCGAATGAGCTGGGCTGGGCTGGGCTGCGCTTACCTGCGCTGATCGGCACTTCGCGCTTGAGCTGGGCCCCGCGGTAACCGAACACCGCGGGGCCCAGCTTCCTGTGCGCTCACGAGGCGGGCGCCTGGGCGCGGGCGCTGCCCGGACGGGAAAACCCGCGCTCAGGCAGTGGTGCGCTGTGTTCCTTCGCCTGCGAGACTGAGGCCATGACAGACGGGGCAAGTCAAGGGCTGGCCGT
This sequence comes from Actinomycetota bacterium, assembly GCA_003161205.1. Next base: position 3,494 of record PMOU01000238.1, read on the forward strand.
TCTCGAGGCCGCGCCGCCGCTGGCCGTCGAGCTGAAGGGGGTCAGAAAGCACTTCGGGCAGGTCCAGGCGGTCCGGGATGTCGACGTGAGCATCGCCTCGGGAGAAATCGTGGCGGTCCTCGGGCCCAACGGCGCGGGTAAGACGTCCACCATCGACCTCATCCTCGGCCTGTCCCAGCCGACCGCCGGCCAGGTGTCGATCTTCGGCATGCATCCCCGGCAGGCGATCGCGCGCGGCCTGGTGTCGGCCGTCATGCAGACGGGCGGACTGCTCAAGGACCTGACCGTCATGGAGACCGTGCAGTACACCGCCAGCTTGTTCGCGCTGAGCGAGCCGGCCGGGGAGGTGCTGAGCCGGGCGGGCATCGGCCAGATCGCGGACCGCCGGGTGGGGAAGTGCTCGGGCGGAGAGCAGCAGCGGCTGAGGTTCGCCATGGCGCTCGTCTCCGATCCCGAACTGCTCGTCCTGGACGAGCCGACCACCGGGATGGACGTCGAGGGGCGGCGGAGCTTCTGGGCGTCGATCCGCAAGGACGCCGAAAAGGGCAGGACCGTGCTGTTCGCGACGCACTACCTGGAGGAGGCCGACTCCTACGCCGACCGGATCATCTTGCTGCGGCACGGGCAGAAGGTCGCCGACGGTACCGCGTCGCAGATCAAGGCCATGGCGGCCGGCCGCACCGTGCGGGCCACCCTGGCCGGGGCCAGCGAGGCCGAGCTGCGGGCGGTTCCCGGCGCGGACAGCGTGGAGATCCGCGGCGACACCGTGCTGATCCATTCGAACGACAGTGATGCGGTGGCCAGGTACCTGCTGACGCGCACCACGGCCCGGGACCTGGAAGTCGCCGCGCGCGGCATCGAAGAGGCCTTTCTCGCCTTGACCGGCGACGACCCCGGGTCCGGCCCGGCCAGTGACAGTGACAGTGACAGTGACAGTGCAGGAGTTATCTGATGAGCCCTGCGCGAGCGTCAACCGCACCCGACCTGACTCACCGGCGTGCCCCGGCCTTCGGCGGCTTCAACCTGACCGCGCTGAGGCTGGAGATCCGCCGCCTGCTGCGTAACCGGCGCACCGTCATCATCACGCTTATCGCTCCGGTCTTCATCTTCCTGGTCGTCGGGCTCAGCAGCGCTAATTCGAACCTCCGCTACGGCCACGGGAACTACTCGGCGTTCGTGATGGTCAGCCTGGAGCTGTACGGCGCCGTGTTCTCCACCACCTACGCCGGCGCGGCCGTATCGATCGAGCGGGCCCAGGGCTGGAGCAGGCAGCTGCGGCTGACGCCGCTATCGGCTTCGGCCTACATCGGCATGAAGGTCCTGACCGCGCTGATTCTCGGGTTCGGCTCGATTGTCGTGGTGAACGTGGCCGGCCTGGCGACCCACAAGGCCTCCATGCCCGGCTACCTGTGGATCGTCAGCGCGCTGTGCGTCTGGGTCGGGTCGCTGCTGTTCGCCGCGTTCGGGCTGTTCGTGGGTTACCTGCTGCCGGCCGAGAACGTCATGCAGATTCTCGGCCTGATCATGACCCTGCTGGCTTTCGCCGGCGGCCTGTTCATCCCGATCAACGTGCTCCCGGGCGCGGTCCAGGCGATCGCCAAGTGGACTCCGGAGTACGGGCTCAACCAGCTGGTGCATGCGCCGTTGCTCGGCGGCGGCGTGGAATGGACCTGGGTCGTCAACGTCCTGGCCTGGCTGGTTATCTTCGCGGGCGGCGCGGTCTGGCGGTTCGGCAAGGACACCGCCCGGGTCTAAACCTCCTGCCCGCGCAGCTCAGCCACGCATTCCGCGCTCCCGCAGGTCCGGCCGGAGCCCAGGCGCGGCCTGCCGCACACGCAGGTGGGCCGCAGCCGGGCCAGCCAGGCGGCGTAGGCCAGCAGCTCGGCGACGCCGCCGCTGCCCGGAACCGAGACGACGGGCCGGATCCGCCCGCCCGGCATGGCGAGCCACTCCCGCGGCCTACCTTCCGGGTCAGCTGGCACGGAATCCATGACTTTATCTTCCCCTACGGTTCAGCCTCCGCGCTGCGGGCCGTCATCCTGCCTGGTCGACGCAGCCCGGCCGGAACGTGGCGGCAAAGGTCTGGAAATAACGATAGTAAGCGGTCCGGTCGCTTACCGCTGCCGGGCCGCGTAGCGCGCCCGTCCTCAGGGTGGTGCTGGCGGGCCGGCGGCTGAGGTGGTGCCGGGCGGCAGCCGGCGGGTCACGACCAGCGTCGCGATACCCATCGCGGCCGCGACGGCGAACGCAACCGCGATGCCCAGGCCTAGGTGGCCGGCGGTGGTGGCGGCGACGGCCGCGCCGCCCGCCCCGATGCCGATCGCGGTCCCGAGCGTATCGGCCAGGTTCAGCGACGCCGAGGCCTGCCCTTCCTGCCCGGGCGGTGCTTGCCGCAGCATCAGCAGCGACAGCGGGGCGTAGGCCAGCCCCATGCCCAGCCCCGCGACGGTCCACGCCGCCAGGCCCTCCGCTACCGGCACGCCGGACGGCAGGACCAGGGCCATCCCGGCGATGCCGACCAGGATGATGACCAGCCCGGTGCGCACCAGGCGGCGGCCTTCCCATACCTCACTGAGCCGGGCCTGCATCCACGCGCCGACCGTCCAGGCCAGCGTGGCCCCGGTCAGGGCCAGGCCGGCCACCACTGTGCTGTGGTGCCGCACCGTGGTGATCGTCAGGGTCACGTAGGCGTCGGCGCCGAAGAACGCGAAGGTCAGCATGCCGCGGGTGAGGATGGTGGCCGGCAGCCCGGGACGCGCGACCAGGGTGCCGGCCGGAACCAGGCGGCGCAAGGCCGGCAGGCCGGCCAGCAGCCCGGCCGCGATGAGGCCGAGCCCGGCCGCGATGGCGCCGGAACTGGCGAAGGTCAGCCCGCCTAGCATGAGCGCCGCGCCGGCGGCCACCCGGATGGCGTCGCCCAGCCGGTGCTCCTGCGCCGTCACGGCGCCGGGCGGCCCGAGGCGGACCAGAGCCGGCACGGCCAGCGAACCGGCCACCACGACGATCGGCAGCAGCCCCAGGAACACCCACCGCCACCCGAACAGCCGCGCCACCTCCGCGCTCAGGGCCGGCCCGGCCAGGCCGGGTGCGACCCACGCGGTGGACATGACGGCCATCATGCGGGCCCGCAGCGGTCCGGTGAGGCTGCGCCCGATCGAGGCGTAGGCGACGGCCGGCACCGCTCCCGCGCCGACGCCCTGCAGCACCCGGCCCGCGACCAGGACGCCCATAGAGGGAGCCGAACCCGCCACCGCGAGCCCGCAGGCGAACAGCACCACGCCGGCCACGAACGGGGCCGCGGGCCCCCGCCGGTCGGCCTCCCGCCCGGCGGCCACGATGCCGACCACGCTGCCGAGCATGAACCCGCTGAACACCCAGCCGTACAGGCGCAGCCCGCCGAGGTCGCGGGCGACCACCGGCATCACCGTCACCACCGCGAGCGCCTCGGACGCCACGAAGGTGATCGTCAGGACCAGGCCCGCGGTCAGCGCTCGCCGCTGCGGTGCCCAGAGCCCGGGCACCCGGC
>PMOU01000126.1 GCA_003161205.1 Actinomycetota bacterium
CCGGCACCGGAGACGCCCGCGCTGACCGCGGCGGCCACCGCGGCGGCGCCGGCCAGCGCGATGCCGGTGTTGTGCGTGACGCCGCTGGCCGCGACCACATGGTCGACCAGGGTAGAGCTGGTACCTGGGTCGAGGGCGAACGCGATACCGACCGGGGCGATGCGCATCGCGGCGCCGTTGGTGTCGCCGGCCGAGCCCGCCTCTTCCGGCGGGGTGCCGGCCAGGACGGCGGCGATCGCGCGCTTGGTGGACGGGCCGAGGAGGTCGAGCGAGCCGCGTCCGGCCATCTCGCGTTCCCAGTGCATCAGGGCGTTCGCCAGCTCGCGGGGATCCACCGTGCCGTCGCCCTTGACCAGCAGCCGGCCGAGCAGGACGGCCTGCTCGGTGTCGTCGGTGACCGTGCCGGCGGGCAGGCCCGCGGCGATCGGGTGCCCGAGCGGAGCGGGTTCGAAGCCGCGAAGCAGCCCGCCCCAGCGCCGGGTGATCTCGGCCCGGGACAGCATCTGGGTCGGCATCCCCAGCGCGTCCCCGATCGCCAGCCCGTACAGGGCGCCCCGGGCTCGGGAGGAGGTTTTCATGATCGAAGACTTCTATCCCCGCAACGTTCGTCGCACAATCGTGCGCTCAGCGGTCAGCGTAGCGACATGCCTGCCCACCATATCGTCACATAAGTGATAAACAGGGCGGAGCTCCCTCCACTTATCGTGGTTGATTTGGGTTACGGGGTGGATCGGGTGTGCTCCAGTGCCGCATGCCAAGTCCGAAAGTGTCCGCCTCGGCCGTTGGCTGATCATTGAGGCCACGATGCCGCTGACAGCGGTCGCTTCGTCGACCCGGCGTCAAGATCGGGGAGTATCCGGGCTTGCGGGAGGACTTTGTGCACTATAGGCCCCCAAAACCTCCCATAGGCCCCAATCCTCCCGGGTAGACGGTCTCGGGGGAGACGGCTGAGGCTGGAGGGGCTACCGGTACCACGATGGTCGCGCGGAGGCTCGCCTGGTGCGGTGGATCCGGGCTCCATGGTGGATCCGGTGCATTCCAGTGCCACATACCAAATCCGAAAAAGTCCGACCCACGCGGCGGCTGACGATTGAGGCCACGATACAGATCTAGGCGAAACAACCCGGCAGGCGGGTAACCGGTGGCGGGCCGTCGGACACTAACGAGTGTGAGCCGAATCGCTGCCTCGCCGTCTGCTGGAGGACCGCCGTGACGACTGTCCGCATCGTTTTTGCGCGCCACCACCTCCATCCCGCACGGGCACCGGACGGGAGTGAGGTGCCCGACTGGCGGCTGCACCAGCAGCTCATCGTGCTGGCCGACGACGCGGGCCACCGGGCGGTGCCGTTGTGGCTGGTTCCTGGCCACAAGGAGCTGCTGAGCCGGCTGAGCCGGCCCGCCGTAGATACGGAGGTGGCCAGTGGCCTGCTGGAGACAGCGGTCCGGCTGCTGCGGACGGCCGGGACGGCGGTGAGCGCCGTGGACATCGAGCCGGCCAGCGGCGATGTGCCCGAGCTGCGCTGGGACACGGTCACGGCACGCGTCGGGCTGGCCACGGTCACGGGAACCCGGCCGTTCACGGTCAGCGCCGAGTACGGCCTGGCGCTGGCCGCCGTGGCCGGGGCGCCAGTCCGGGTGGCCGACGAGGTGATGGACCGGCTCGCGGTTCCGGTACCGGGCCAGGACATGCTGGCGCCGTTCCTGCCTCCGGCGGAGGCCCGGCCGTGGGGTGGTCCCGGCCAATCACGGCGTTTCGAGCCGCGGAACATGGCGTTCACCGACGGCCTGGACTACTGGGAACTGGCTGGCAGCTTCTCCGGTGACGGCCAGCCGGCCGGGCCGGACTACTCCTGCGCCGCCGCGGACCAGTCCGCGGTCTTGGCCGCCGCGGTCCCGGAACCCGCCGGCTCCGCTGCCCTCGTCCAGGCCATCTACGCCGACGACTACCGCGGCGGTACGGTCACCTTCCGCGGACAGCTGCGCGCCACCGGCCTGGCCGGCCAGGCCGGGCTGCACCTGGCCGTGAGCGGGCCGAGGTACGGGCCGCTTGGCGCCCGCCTGCTCGATCACGGCTGCAGCAGCCCGACCGCCGCGGGCAGCAGCGACTGGACCTGGCATGAGGTCACGGTGCCCGTCCCCGGCGAGGCCATCGCCATCCGGTTCGGCATCTCCCTGGCCGGCCGCGGCCGCATTGAGCTGCGCGGCGCGGAACTGTCCCCGGCGCCGCCGGGAACCCAGGAGTAAAGCCAAGGATGGACATCCCCGACGGTGACCTGGTCCGGCTGGCCCGCGACGGCGACCCGGCCGCGTTCCGGCTGCTGGTCGAGCGGCACCTGCCGATGGCCCGCGGCCGCGCGGCCCGGCTGTGCCCGCAGCCGGACGACGCCGACGATGCCGTTCAGGACGCGTTCCTGCAGGCGTTCATCGCGCTGGACCGGCTGCGCGACCCCGACCGGTTCGCCGGCTGGCTGGGCGGCATCGTGGCCAACGTCTGCCGCGCCCAGCGGCGCCGCGCGCCGGTTACCCTGCTCGGCGACTGGCCCGAGAACCTGCACCCGGCCTCCGGCGGCAGCGTGCCGTCGGCTGAGGACCTGGACCGCGCCGACGTGCTCAGCCGCGCGGTCGCCGGCCTGCCCCCCGGGCAGCGCCACGCCGTCACCCTGTTCTATTACGCCGACCAGCCCGCCGGGCAGGTCGCCGCCACTCCCGGCGCCGCCAAGGCCAGCCTGCACAAGGCCCGCCGCCGGCTGCGCGAGTACATCACCGCGCACCGCCCTGACCTCATCCCCGCCGTCTCCCGGAGGATCCCCATGACCGCTGTTCGCATCGCGCACGCTGGCCCCTGGCCCGGACGCGCCCCAGACGGGCGGATGGATATCGACCACGTGCTCGTGATCCTCGCCGACGACGCTGGCCACCGGGCGCTGCCGGTCCGGCTCCCCCGCCACGACGGCCGGTTCTGGAGCCTGCTCGCCCGCCCGGAAGACCGCGGCGAGGAACTCCTGGACGATCATCGCGAGGAGACGACCGGCCGGCTGCTGGCCGAAGCAGGGGTCGCCCTGGCCGGCGTGACCGTCACCGACCTGGGCCCGGGAGTGACCGCCACGCGGATAGACATCGCCAGGCCCGGCGGAACCCGGCCGGTCACCGCGAGCCTCGCCGACGGCCTGACCCTCGCGGTCATCGCCGGCGCGCCGCTGGCCGTCGACGACCCGGTCATGGACCGGCTCGCCAGGCCCGTCGCCGGCCCCGACCTGCTCAGCCAGTTCCGCAGCCAGCAGACACCCCACAGGCCTTCGCGTCGGCGGTTCGAGCCCCGCAACATAGCGTTCACCGACGGCCTGGACCGATGGCAGCTCGGCGGCACCTTCCTGCGCCAGGGCACCGGGTTCGACTATTCCTGTGCCACCGAGGACGGGCGGGCGATCCTGGCCNNCCCCGGGCAGCCAGCCCAGATCCCCGGGAAGACCCGGCCAACCACATCGCCTCCGCCACCGGAACCGGCGCGTGGACCCAGTATGAGGTCACCGCCGAGATCCCGGCGGACGCCAGCCTGATCACGTTCGGCGTCTTCCTCAATGGCGGCGGTCAGCTCGAACTCCGCCACCCGGGACTAACGCCTCATCCGCCAGGCCAGCAATAACGCCGTCTAACCGGGACTCACCATGATCCAATGCCGTCAGCCGGGCGGTGACCGCCTGGCCTTTCTTCGAGGTGAACGCCGTGTACGGGACCTCGGCGACTCCGGCGTCGGAGATCCAGGCGCGCAGCTGGTCATCCCAGATCGCGCGGCGACCCTTGATGAGGGTCCAGGCATCCTCGGGATAGCCGCGATAGCGGCCTGGACCTTGGGGTGCATCGGGATCGTGACGGAGAACCGCTCGCCGGCGCGGCCGATCGCGGCGATCACCTTCGCCACGTAATACGCCGAGTCCATCCGGACCACGATCAGCCCAGCACACCGAGACAACCATCTAGCCTGAATCAACCACGAAAAACTGCCTGGTAGCACCCGGATGGGTGACACCTGAGACGGACGCGAACCCCGGGGTGGGCGGGAGGCATGGGAGGGGGACACCGGTCTCGGGGCGCCATGGGAGATGGCGAGCGTCATTGGTCTTCGCGACATGAGGGCTAGAGGACGTGCTGGCCGTACATCTCGCCTAGGGGGTCGGCGAGGAGTTCGAGGCGGGCGCCGTCGGGGTCGCGGAAGTACAGGGACGCGCCGCTCTCTTCGACGTAGTCGACGCCGGCCGCCTCCAGGTTCGCGCGCAGCGCGGCCCACTTCTGCGGGGTCACCGAGATCGCCAGGTGGTGCAGGCCGCCGAGGACTTCGGCGTAGGGACCGAGGTCCAGGCCCGGGAAGTCGAAGAAGGCCAGCAGGTTGCCGTGACCGACGTCGAAGAAGAAGTGAGTAGACCCCTGATAGTCCCGGTTCTCGATGACCTCGGTCAGCGGGAATTCGAGTATTCCCTGGTAGAAGCGGATTGTCTGCTCCACGTCCGAGCTGAGCAGCGCGGTGTGATGGATGCCGCGCGCGCTGCTTTCCGGCCGGGCGGCCTTGACGTACTCCTCGCGCAGACGCGCACGCTCCGCCTCGATAGCGGCGGGATCAATAGCCACGACGGCCTCCTTCGATCCGGTTACGGCACCCGCAGCTCGACGCTGATGTTGCCGCGGGTGGCGCGCGAGTAGGGGCACACCTGGTGCGCCGCCTCCGCGAGTTCCCTGGTCTGCTCCCGGTCCAGGCCCGGAATGCTGATCACCAGCGTGGCCACGAGCCCGTACGCCTCGCCCTCGGGTCCGATGCCTATTTCCGCGGTCACGGTCGACTCACCGGGATCGAGGTGGGCCCGGCGGGCCACGACCCGCAGCGCGCTGTGGAAACAGGCCGCGTACCCGGCCGCGAACAGCTGCTCGGGGTTGGTGCCGTTGCCGCTGCCGCCCATTTCGGCGGGCGGCGCGAGGTCAAGGTCGAGGCGATGATCCGACGAAACGACGTGGCCATTGCGGCCGTCCCCCGTCGACGTGGCTTCTGCGGTGTAAAGGACCGGATCGGGCATGGAGAAACCCTATCGACCGCCGGACAACGATGCGACCACCGACGGCAGCCCGGGCGCGGGACCGTCGGTGATCAGGCGGCTCAGCGCGGCGGTATCGAGGTAACCGGCCACCAGGTCACCGAGCGCGTCCAGCCGGGCCTCCCGTACGGCGGCGAAATCGGTGCCGGGCGCGGGCGTGAAATCCCGCCCGGCCCGCGCCGCCACCTCGGTCAGGAACGCGCGCCTGAAGTCGTTGTTCTCCAGCGCGCCGTGCCAGCTTGTCCCCCACACCGCACCGCGGCGGCAGCCGTCCAGGAACGGCTCGGCGGCCGGGTCGGTAACCTCGGCGAGGCCGTGATGGATCTCGTACCCGGCCACCGGCGCACCGAGCGCGCGGCCGACCGGGCGGCCGAGGACTTTCTGGCGCCCGAACACCACCCGCACCGGCAGCAGCCCAAGCCCCTCGACCGTGCCGCGGCCCGATTCCACCTGGTCATCGATCTGCCCGGCCAGCATCTGGTAGCCGCCGCAGATGCCCAGCACCGGCCGGCCGGCCCGGGCCCTCGCGACGACAGCCTCGGCCAGACCGCGCTCCCGCAGCCACGCCAGGTCGGCGACGGTGGCCCGCGACCCGGGCAGCACCACCAGGTCGGCGTCGGCCAGATCGGCCGGGCTCACCGCGAACCGCACCAGCACGCCGGGCTCAGCGGACAGCGCGTCCACGTCGGTGAAGTTGCTGATCCGCGGCAACTTCACCACCGCCACCCGGAGAAGACCATTCGAGCCGAACGAGCCGTGGTGCGTGCCCCCGGCCAGCTCGGTCTCGCGGGTGGCGAACGAGAGCGAGTCCTCGGCGTCCAGCCACAAGCCGTCGCGCCAGGGCAGGACCCCGTACACCGGCCGGGCGGTGAGCCGGGTGAGCATGCTCAGGCCGCTGTCGAGCAGTTCGCGGGCACCGCGGAACTTGTTGATCACGAAGCCCGAGATGAGCGCCTGGTCCTCCGGCGCGAGCAGGGCGAGCGTCCCGTACATGGCGGCGAAGACCCCGCCCCGGTCGATGTCCCCGACCACGATGACCGGCAGGCCGGCCGCCCGGGCCAGGCCCATGTTGGCGACGTCGGTGTCCCGCAGGTTGATCTCTGCCGGGCTGCCCGCCCCCTCGCAGATGACCACGTCGTAGCGGTCGCGCAGCCGGGTCAGGCTGTCCAGCGCCACCTGTCGCAGCCGGGGCGCGTGTGCCCGGTACCCNNGCGGTCGGCTCGATGCCCGCCGCGGCCGCCTGCATCACCTGGGCGCGGCCGATTTCCGCGCCGTCGGTGGTCACGAAGGAGTTCAGCGACATGTTCTGCGCCTTGAACGGCGCCACCTTGACGCCCTGCCGGGCTAGCCACCGGCACAACCCCGCGACCAGGACGCTCTTACCCGCGTCCGACCCCGTCCCCGCGACCAGCAGCGTCCCTTTCACGGATGCAGGCTACTGGCCGGGGGTCCGGGGCCGTCGTGGCGGGCTCAGTTTGCCGGTTCTCAGTCGCGGGTGACCTGGTAGATGCCGTAGATCACGCCGGGAATGTGCCCGAGCAGCTGGAGAAGGAGCGCCCACAGCACCTTGATGCTCAGCCCGTCGTGGATCAGCACGGCGATGAACGGGAAAAACAGGCACAAAATAATCAGCAGAACCCTGCCCATGGTTTCTCCTCAGATTGATCCCCTGGTTAGTACTACCGCACCAGCACCGGGCTATTCATCAGCCGTTCCGGAGGAACCCTGCAGGTTTGGCGAAATCTAGGGGGGTACGGGTTATAGGACGGGCTTAAGAAGGAGGCCGATCATGATTTTGCTACTAGCTCTACTGATCATCCTGATCATTGCCGGCGCGGGATTCGCGCTCCACCTGCTGTGGTGGGTCGCCATCGCCGCCTTGGTCGTATGGGCGCTGAGCTTCCTGCTCCGCCGCTGACCGAGGACCCTACGGGGAAAAGCGCGATAAGCACGCCCAGGGCGGTCGCGGACACCGTGACCGCCCGGGAAAGGGCAATCGCGCGGCGGATGTCGCCGGGCTCCGGGGCGCGGGCTCCCTCCCCCTCCCCCAGCTCGTGCCTCGTCTCGGCGACACCGCCATAAACGTTCGTCCCGCCCAGCCGGATCCCGAGCGCACCCGCGAAGGCGGCCTCGCACCGGCCCGCGTTCGGGCTGGGATGGCGGCCGCCATCGCGCCAGGCCACCCGCAGCGCCGAAGCCGGTTTCGCGTCCCGTACCAGCGGGGCGCAGGCCGCTGTCAGCGCGGCGGTGACCCGGGCGGGCACCCAGTTGGCCGCATCGTCCAGGCGGGCGGAGGCCCAGCCGAACCGCAGGTACCTGGCCGAGCGGTAGCCCACCATCGCGTCGAGCGTATTCACCGCGCGGTAGGCCACCAGGCCGGGCATCCCGGCGACCGCGCCCCACAGCAGCGGCGCCACCACGGCGTCCGAGGTATTCTCGGCGACCGACTCGATCACCGCCCGGGTTATCTCGCTGGCAGTCAAGCCGGACGGATCACGACCGCACAGGCTGGGCAGGATGGCCCGGGCGGAGCGTAGATCATTGCTGGACAGTGCGACCAGGACCCGTTCGGCCTCATGACGTAGCGAACGGGCACCGGTGACCGCCCAGACCGCGGACGCGACCGCGGCCACCTCGGCCGGCGGCCAGGCACGCAGGCGGCGGTGCAGGAGCGCGGCCGGGATGGTGACGGCCAGGACGCAGGCGGCGGCGTGGGCGGCGCCACGCGGGCGGCTGTCCGCGTAGTCGCGGGCCTCGAGCGCGGCGGCCGCGCAGCCGAAACCGGCCACCGGATGACCGCGGCGCGGGTCGCCGAGCAGTGCGTCCAGCACCGCGCCCGCCGCCAGGCCAGCCGCGAGCGGCCACCGGGCTGGCCTTCTGGGTTTCGGCATCAGGCCATTGTGCCTCGTTACGCGCGGGCGCGGGCGCGGGACCGTGGGGCGATGCCCGATCCGGCGGCCGACTCGCGGAACGAGGGATATAGACCTAAGGTGTACAGGCCTTAGGTTTACGGTTCTACTACGTAGGCGCTCTGCCAGAGAGCACGACCTGGGGGATGGCGGCTTGTCACGGGACGCGAGGCTTGCGCCCTGGAGGACGACACACTGCGACCTTCGTGTATCCGTCATGTGACATTCGCCGTGCACAATTGTTTCCGGGCGCCCGTAGCTCAGCCGGATAGAGCAGCTGCCTTCTAAGCAGCCGGTCGCGGGTTCGAATCCTGCCGGGCGCGCTCATTGAAACACCAGTTCAGCGATCGTATGGGTGGATGCTGAAAGGAGTCCGCTGGGCAGTGATCGGGGCTCTGGCTTGCCGACCGGTGGTACCAAAGTGGTACCATCGTGTGGTGGCTATGAATTTGCGGCTGGATGAGGAAGACAGCGCCCTTCTGAGGGCGCTGGCAGAGGCCGAGCAGGTGTCGTTGCACGAGGCCGCGCTCCGGGCCATCCGCCGCAGCGCACGGGACGTGGCCCATACTGCCCGCGTCCGCGAGGCTACCGCCGAAATGCTGGACCGGTGGGGAGAGGTCCTCGACCGGCTCGGCCGGGCATGAGCAGTCAGGACCCGGCTGCCGAGTTCCTTGACCTCGAGGATCTGCTCGGGCTGGTCAGCGCGCTGGGTGCGGGCCCGGTGCGCGATCTTGGCCTGCTGGACTCAGCCTGTCACCGGCCCCGGGCCGGACTGTTCGGACAGGAGGCTTACCCCACGCTCGCCGGGAAGGCCAGCGCGCTGATGCACTCGCTGGCAGGCAACCACGCGCTTGTCGATGGCAACAAACGACTCGCGCTCCTGGCCACGGCAGTCTTCCTGCGCATCAATGGCTACCGTCTGGACATGACCGACGACGAAGCATTCGACCTCACCGTGTCCGTCGCAGCCGGCCAACTAGACGCCGCCGGGATCGAGAAGCGTCTGCGCCTGATCGTCGTCAGCGACGACGCATAGAAGCAGCCGCGACGACAGCCGGATTACCCAAATCTCACTCTCATGGTTGATATGCCTGTGATCGTGAGGCACCAGGATCGAGGCGCACTGCGCCTCGATCACAGGCATGATCAGGCATTATGCCGCCGGAGGGCAGTGATCTGAGTGACGCGATATCGCCCGCCGTCAGCTCCAGAACTCCTCCATCGTCAATCTCGATCCTGGCCGCGCCCTCCAAGACGAAGAGCGTCTCCCTGCCCGGGAGAGTCCACCTCACGGGCTCGACGGCCTCAGTGAAGCGGGACAACCCCGACTCCACCCCGTGGCCACTGCACAGCACATGCATTTCACCGCCGACCTCTGGGTCCGGTTCCCACACCTCGGCTGACAAGCTCGAAACGAACACGCCTGGGTATGGTTCCATCCGCGCAGAGTAGCCCAGCACAGGAAGCAAGCGCGATGTCTCCAATCAGCGCGGCTTTCCGCTTGCCGCCGATCGAGCGGATGGCCGGCAAGGGGTTGTCCGGCCTGCGCCGTTCTTGGTCAGGGCGACTAGCCGCGACCCGGTTAGGCCCGGGTCGGCGACGTTTCCGCGGAAGCGCTTTGTGAAGAGTTTCACAAAGCCGTTTCCGCGGGGAACGTGTTTGAAGTTTGTGTTAGTGCTGGTCACCACGCCCGTTCCGGCTCTGTTATGCAGTCCTGCCTGAGTGCTGCCAGCGATCTTGATCCGCTGTTGCCCACCATGGTTGATATCGCCGCAGACCGTTGTTCATCGAAATGATCATGGTCAGGCCTGCGACCGCGTCACCGGGAAGGAGGCAGCCATATTGATGAGAAGGACTGCGCTCAGGGCAGGCGCTCCATCGGGGCGCGCAGATAGCCAGGCTCGCTCGCGGCAGGTAGGCTGATGTGAAGATTGGCGGCCAGCCTTTCATTAGTCCCGGGTCGGGTCGTGGCATCTGCGAAGGTCCTTTTCATAGCCCGGCATCAACAGCGGCCGCGCCGGGCTGATGCAGCTTCGGGCAACGTCACAGTGACTCTGGCTATGCGCGAGAAGTCGTCGTGCGTGCACGGTCAAAACCAGCGCATGTCTGACTCGGAGGTCTACTTCTCGCCACCGCGACCGGATTGACGCGCGTGTCGTCCTTGGCGGGGCCGTTCCCGCCCGAGTCCGAACGGAGCCTTCTTGGCCGCGCGCGTGAGCGTGCCGAGATTGATCGTGTCCTGGCAGCTGCCGGGCACGGTATGAGCGCCGTCCTGGTACTGCAGGGCGAGGCCGGGACAGGAAAGACGGCGCTCCTGGACTACGCCGTCGACTCGGCCGGGGATCTCAGCGTCGTCCGCCTGGTAGGAATCGAATCGGAAGCCGAGCTCAGCTTCGCGGCGCTGCACCAGCTTCTCGTGCCCTTCCTGGAGCGCCTCGATGTTCTTCCCGCGCCGCTGCGCCAGGCACTGGAGACCGCGTTCGGCCTCCGGGAGCAGGGCCCGCCGGACCGCTTCCTGGTAGGACTCGCGGCGCTGAACCTGTTGTCCAGCGCGGCCACGGCGCGGCCGCTGCTGTGTGTTATCGACGATGCGCAGTGGCTCGACCAGGAGTCGGCCGGTGTCCTCGCCTTCGTCGCGCGTCGTCTCCATGCCGATGCCGTCGGCATGCTGTTCGCCGTGCGGGATCCACCCGAACGTCATGTTTCCCTGGCTGGGCTTCCCGCCCTCCGCGTGCCCGGGCTCGGTCCTTCCGAGGCCCGACAGTTGCTCGCGTCGACCGCAGCGAACCAGGTATACAGCGAAGTGAGCGAACGGATCATCGCCCAGACGAGCGGGAATCCGCTCGCGCTGATCGAACTGGGCCGGGAGCTTGCACCGGGGCAGCTGACTGGTGAGATCGCGTTGCCAGAGCCCCTTCCGATGAGCCGAAGCCTGCAGGCTCGGTTCCTCAGCCAGGTACGGGGCCTGCCCGCAGCCACCCAGATCCTGCTGCTGACGGCGGCCGCCGACCCGACCGGCGATCCCGCCTTGCTCTGGCGTGCCGGACAGCACCTCGGCTTCGGCAGCTACGCCGCCGGCCCCGCCGAAGCCCGCGAGCTCGTGACCTTCGGGCCGACTGTCAGCTTCCGTCACCCGCTGGTCCGCTCCGCGATCTACCACGGCGCCACGATCGTCGATCGCCAGCGAGTTCACCACGCGCTGGCCGAGGCCACCGATCCTGGTCCGGGGGCCGACCTGCAGGCGTGGCACCGCTCGGAGGCGGCAACCGAGCCCGACGAAACTATCGCCGCCGAGCTGGAAAAAGTCGCCGAGCGGGCGAGGAACCGAGGAGGATGGGCCTCCACGGGCGCCTACCTCACCCGCGCCGCAGCGCTCACCCCCGATGCCGCGGTACGCCTGCGACGCGTCCTAGCCGCCGCGCAAGCCGACAACACCGCCGGTACTTCCCTGCGCGCCCAGGCCCTCCTCGACAGCGTGGCCAGCCAGCTCGACGATCCACACCAGCGCGTCGTGGCCCAGCGGCTCCAAGGCGCCATTCACTCTGCGCTGAGCCAGCCCGCGAAGACGGCCTCTGTCTTGCTCGGCGCGGCCCGGCAGATCGCGCCTGTCGATGTCGGTCAGGCTCGCAATGCCCTCCTCGACGCGCTCGCCGCATCCCGGGTCAGCGGCCGGCTCGCCGCCACCGGCGCGAGCAGCACCGACATCGCACGCGCCGCCCGGTCCTTGCCCCGGACGCCGCAGTCGGCGGAGAGCATCGGCGATCTGCTCCTCGACGCCGATACGGCCTTGCTCATCGATGGCCTCGAGGCTGCCGCACCGCTGCTCGGCCGGGCTGTCGCCACCTTGCAGGAGCTGCCGATCGACTCTGCTGACCTGCTGACCCGGACGGAAATTGGCTGCTGGGCCGCTGGCGCGCTCGGCGACGACCACGCCTTCCTTTCGCTGGCCAGCCGGTTGGAGAAGCAAGCTCGAAACCAGGGCGCGGTGCCCGCGCTGTCCAATGCCCTGATTTTCACCGGGGTATCAGCGTTGTTCGCGGGCGCTCTCGGCCAGGCACGGGCACACTTTACCGAGCGCGAGGCGATCCAGGAGGCGCTGGGAGACGACTGCGGCGTAGGCGAGGTGCTGGTGCTCGCGTGGCAGGGTCAGGCCAGTGATATCCGCGTCCAGGCAGCAACCGCCGCCCGCGCCGCCGCCGAGCATGGCCTGGGCTGGAAGCTGGTGTGGCTTGAGTACGCGCTCGCGGTGCTGGAACTCGGCCTGGGCCATTACGAAGAAGCGCTGGCCTCTGCGCCGCACGGCTACGAAGAGAACGCGATCCTGAGCGCGTTCGCGTTGCCCGATCTGATCGAGGCTGCGGTCCGCTGCGGCCAGCTAACGGTCGCCCGGGACGTCCTGGATCGTGTCGCGCGCCGGGCCGCTGCCAGTCCCACCCCGCTCGCGCTGGGGCTGCTCGCCCGGTCCCGCGCCCTGCTGGCCGACGGGCCTGACGCTGAGACCCTGTACCAGGAGGCGATCGCGCACCTTCGCCAGGCTCGGGGCGTGAGCCACCTTGCCCGCGCTCATCTTCTCTACGGGGAATGGCTGCGGCGGGACAAGCGCCGCCGGGACGCACGCGAGCACCTGCGAACCGCCCACACCATGTTCGAGACGATGGGGGCCGGTGCCTTCGCCGAACGAGCCCGGCGTGAGCTCGCCGCGACCGGACAAACAGCCCGCACGCGTCCCTCCGGGCAGAACGGCGGCCTCACCCCCCAGGAGCTGCACGTGGCGGTGCTGGCCGCAGCCGGTTCCACCAATCCGGAAATTGCTACCCAGCTATTCATCAGTCCGAAGACGGTCGATTACCACCTCGGCAAGGTCTTCCAGAAACTGGGCGTCGGCTCGCGCCGCCAGCTTTCGGGCATTTCGCTCGACCGCGCCTGACCGTTCGCCACGCCGGTCCCTCCTAACCCGCGCGTACAGAGAGAACTCACGACTAGGCGGTTCACCCGATTCGAACGTGTCGTACCGCCGGTGAGGATGTAGCCATGACTCTCATTCTTGATACCCGTCAGATCCCGGCAGCGGACCGGGGCGATGCCGTACGAGAGATCATTGCCCGCACTGTCGTCCACGTGGATATCGACTTCCCGGCGGCGGCCGATCCCGCCGCGTTTGGCGCTATCACCGATCTCGGGCAGGTCCAGGTGTGCTCGGTACGGTCGAATGCCATCAAGGTCGAGCGCACTCCGAGACTGGCCCGTGACGAGCATCCGCCCAGTATCTTTCTCGGCCTGCAAATGGCTGGGTCCAGCCTGATCGTCCAGGGCAACCGGGAGGCTGTTCTGCGGCCAGGCGACCTTGCCTTTTCCGAGTCGACCACCCCGTACACCCTGCTTGACAGCGACGGTATCCGGCAGCACTTCTTCTGCATCCCGATGGCGGCGCTGGCGTTGCCGTACGAGGCGATCAGGCAGCTAGCGGCGGTCACCTTGAGCCCCGGGCATCCGGTAGCCGACCTCGCGTCGACCTACTTCCGGCGGCTGGCGTCCCGCCCCGACATCTTCAAGGAGCCAGGAGCCGCTGCCATCGGACGTCCGAGCATAGAACTCGTCCGCGCGCTGCTCACCACCCACCTCGATGCTTCCGGTCTGGCCAAAGAATCCTCGGAGGCAACGCTCCTGCTGCGCCTCCTGGAATACGTGCGGGCGCATCTGCCAGAACCGGAATTGAACGCGGCGCAGATCGCCGCCGCGCACCACATCTCCGTGCGCCATCTCTACAATGTCCTGGCCCGCGGCGGCATCTCGCTGGGCGACTGGATCCGGACGCGCCGCCTCGAGGAATGCCGCGATGAACTCCGCAGCCCGCGCTCACGTTCGGACACCATCAGCTCGATCGCTCACCGGCGCGGATTCACCGACCCGTCCAGCTTCGGCCGCCTCTTCCGGGCCGCCTACGGACTCTCACCTCGCGAATGGCGCGAAATGAACGTGACCCCGCGCTCGATCTGACCAGTTTGCGGTAGCGGCACCGTACCTGCAGCACTGGGAATTGGATGTCAACCGCTCAAAAGCGGATCCCGACGGCTGAGTGAATAGACCGCACTGAGCTTGCTCCTTCTCCCACCGCTGAGGCCACCCTTTTCATCGAGCCGTGCCGGACATCCCCTGCCGCGAAGACAGCCGGCACGCTGGTCTCGAACGGGAGGGGCACGCGGTCCAGCGCGGCCCAAACCGGCCCGAGTTCATCCGGGGCCAGCTGCACATCGGTGCGGATGTAGCCGCTGCGGTCCAGGGCCACGCCGTGCTGCCACGCGGTCGCGGGTTCAGCGCCGATGAAGCAGAACAGGCCACGGCAGGGCTGCTCGAGGCTACTGAGTGCGGCTGTGTCGGTAAGGGTGATCGATTCCAGTGCCGTCGTGCCCGCCAGCTTGGTGACTTCGGTCGAGAGGCGGACACTGACCCCCGGATGGGCGTGGAGGCGGTCCAGGAGATACGAGGACATTTCAGTAGCGGCATCCTGCCCGCGAATCGCGAGGATGACCGGGCTGCCTCGCGCGGCCATATAGAGGGCGGCCTGTCCGGCCGAGTTCGCGCCACCGACCACGGTGACGGGCTGAGTGCCGCAGGCACGGGCCTCGAGTTCCGTGGCGGCGTAGTAGATGCCGGCACCCTCGAATTCGGCCCACCGCGGCAAAGGCAGTCACCGGTAGTGCGAGCCGGTGGCGATGAGGACGGCGCGCGAGCTTATGACGGCTCCGTCGCTGAGGTCGACGCGCAGATGCTCTGCTCGGGTGTCAAGCGCGGT
>PMOU01000089.1:0-217 GCA_003161205.1 Actinomycetota bacterium
ACCACCCCGGTCAACCACACCAATGGTCCATCGTCGCCGTCACCACGACAGCAATGGTCCGTCGATGCGGTTCCGTCTGGGCCAGGTCCGCGCCGGAAGGAATCTCTGAGTGAGGAGTTATATGGCCTGGGCGCACGACGTGGTGCGGGTGCGGGTGCCCGCGACCAGCGCCAACCTTGGTCCGGGCTTCGACGCGCTCGGGCTCGCGCTGACCTTG
>PMOU01000089.1:275-2555 GCA_003161205.1 Actinomycetota bacterium
TCGCCGGCATCCTGGCCGCGCGGGCCCTGGCCGGGGTGGCCGGCGCAGCTGGAGACGCCGACGCGGGCCCGGGAGCCACTTCCGGAGAAGCGGCCGGCGCGTGGCTGGACGACGGCGTGCTCAGGCTGGCGACGAGCATGGAAGGGCACCCGGACAACGTGGCCGCGTGCCTGGGCGGTGGGCTGACGATCGCGTGGACGGCGTCCGGCCATCCGCACATGGTGCGACTCGAACCGCTGTCCTCGATCAAGCCCGTCATCTGCATCGCTCCAGCTCCGGTCCGCACCGACGTGGCGAGGCGCCTGCTGCCGGACATGGTGCCGCATCAGGATGCGGCGGCCAATGCCGGGCGCAGCGCGCTGCTGGTGGCTGCGCTAACGCAACTGCCCGCGACCTCCTCGCCGGGGGTGGACCCATCGGACGGCGCGGGATCGCCGGACGGCACGAGACGGCCCAACGGCACGGGCGCGCTGTTCGACGCGACGCGGGACTGGCTGCATCAGGACTACCGGTCGGCGGCCATGCCGGAGACGGACGGGCTGGTCCGGAGGCTGCGAGGCGCGGGTATCCCGGCCGTGGTGTCCGGGGCGGGACCCTCCGTGCTCGCGTTGCTCTCTAGTCGCGAAAGGTCTGATTATCGCCACCACCTGGACAGCCTGGGTTCAATCGTGAGAGAAACGGGTATTGCATGGCGCATAAGCTCGCTAGACGTCGAGCGGCATGGCGCGCGTATCCTCCGTCCGGAGCCTGCACCGGGTTGCTGACGGGGAGACGAGCGGCCAGTCCGACCGGCCGGGCACGTGGCGGCAGCGCCAGGTCATCTCATCACCCCTGGAACTGAGTACGTCGGATGTCTGATCCTGCTGGCGGGCCTCTTAGGGCTGTTGCCTCTTCTTCCGCGACACGAATGGCTGCGAAGGAATGCCTTGAGTCCTCATGGTGTTAGGCTTAGTGGCGCACCGGGTACCCCACTGTTGACTGGGTGCTCGTCGGCAAACCGGGCGCTCGCCGGCAAACTCCTACGGGACGGTATCGTTGCCGTACCCAAGGGCTTTGACACAGGATGTTCTGCTCTCTTCGTAACCGAGGAGCGCGGCCAGCCTAGTGCGAGCGTGCGATCTGGGGACGTGGGCGAGCGGTACAGCCGCCCGGGCGCTCTTCGATTCATCTCCCAGATTTGCGGAAACATTGCGACGCACGGAGGAACGCAAAGCGTTGCGGGAATCGTGGAAATTCGGCGGCTATCAGAGCAGCGCGAATCAACGCTGGCCCCACAGGGGGCCGCTGTACCGGGTCGACGGGCCTAGCGGGTTCACCCAGGCGGCCGAGAATCATGGAAGGACCATTAGTGAGCGACACATCCGAACTCCTCAGCGGCGCGTCCACCGCGCCTGAGGACGCCCCCGTCGGTACCTCAGCGCCTTCCGCGGGTGCTGCTGGGCCATCGGAGGGGGACGTGGGTTCAGCAGGAGCGATGGCACCGGCGTCCAAGTCGCGCAGTCGCAGTGGCTCTGGCCTTTCCTCGCTGCTCATGCCGGAACTGCAGCGGATCGCGCAGACCATGAACATTCCCGGAGCAGGCCGGATGCGTAAGGGCCAGCTTGTCGAGGCCATCGAGGCGCGGCAGGGCAGCGCCCCGCGCCACGAAACGGGTACTGCCAAGCAGGGCTCTGACCAGCGTGTTGCGTCCGCAGGAGCTGACTCGACCCGCCCGCGGAAGCAGGACGCTATGGAACTAGGCACCAACACGCAGCCGGGCATCGGCGAGAGCGCACCGTCAGGGCTAGGTGACAGCGCGCGCGGCGGTCTGGGGACGGACGGGGCCGGGCAGCAGCTCAGCTTCGACTCCGACAGCGCGACCGACCGGCCCAACGGCCGCGACCGGCAGTCTTCCGCCCGGCAGTCTCCGGCGCAGGCGACGGCTGAGGGCGCCGGGGCGCAGGCCACCGACGCGCCCCTGGGTGACACGGCCCCGGGTGAATCCGCGCCAGGTGACGCTCAGCGCGGCGACCGGCGACGCCGGAATACCCGTCGCGACGAGCAGCCAACCCGTAGCCGCGAGGGCAGCCGTGAGCAGTCTTCCCGCGACCCGGGCAGTCGTGACAACGGCGGCCGCGACAATGGCGGCCGGGACCAAAGCAGCCGGGACAATGGCGGCCGCGACCAGGGCAGCCGTGAGCAGTCTTCCCGCGACCCGGGCAGTCGCGACAATGGCGGCCGCGACCACGGCGGCCGGGACCAGGGCAGTCGTGACAACGGCGGCCGGGACAACGGCCGGGA
>PMOU01000205.1 GCA_003161205.1 Actinomycetota bacterium
TCGCAGGTGCGCGACAGCGGGTCAAACGCGGACTCCTTCAGCGTGCCGAGCTGGTACTTCCCGTCCCGGTCGGTGAAGTAGGTGAACATGAAGAACGACAGCCAGTCCGGCGTCTCCTCGTTGAACGCNNGCCTCCTCCCGGCCCTCCCGGCCGAAGTAGGCGTGCAGCAGGTACACCATCGCCCACAGGTGGCGCCCCTCCTCGACGTTCACCTGGAACAGGTTCCGCAGGTCATACAGGCTCGGCGCGGTGGCACCCAGATTCCGCTGCTGCTCCACCGAGGCCGGCTCGGTGTCGCCNNGGCTCGCCCTTGTGCTCGCCGAACCCGACGCGCCGGCCCGGGTCGCGCTCGGCCAGGAAGATGCCCCACCGGTACTCGGGCATCGGCACGTGCCCGAACTGCGCCCACCCCTCGCGGCCCACGTTGACCGCGGTGCGCAGGTACACGTCCTGGGTCGGCAGCGTCGGGCCCATCGTCTGCCACCAGGTCAGGAAGTTCGGCTGCCAGGACTCCAGGGCCCGCTGCAGCCGGCGGTCCTCGTGCAGGCTGACGTTGTTCGGGATCTTCTCGGTGTAATCCGCGGTCGCTCCGTAATTTTCTGCTGGCACTGTTCAGACTCGCTTCCGGTCGAAGGAGGCACGCTGGCCGGTGCCGAACCGGCGCAGCGCGCCGTCGGGACCGGATGCGTTGGGCCGGTTGAATATCCAGTTCTGCCAGGCGGACAGCCGGCCGAAGATCTTCGTCTCCAGCGTCTCCGGCCCGGCAAACCGGTAGTTGGCCTCCAGCCCGGTGAGCGCGTCGGGGCTGAAGCTGGCCCGCTCCTCGATCGCGATCCGGATCTCCTCGTCCCAGTCGATGTCATCCGGTGCGAAGGTGATGAGGCCGAGGTCCGCCGCGTCTTCGGCTTCCAGCGGGGCGCCCCGGCGCTTACCCGCCGCCTCCAGGCTGGCTTCGTCGCCCCAGAAGCGGGTCTGCAGGCGGGTCAGCCCGTTGCTCATCGTCAGCGGGCCGGCGTTGATGTCCCCGAGCGTGATCGCGGCCGGATCGGCGTCCGGGTCGCCCGTGTTTGGATCGGCTGCCTGGAAGACCCCGGCCAGCTGGAACGACCGGTCCGCGGCCAGCGCGAGCTCGAGCAGCGACCCGGCGAAGCAACTGCCGGGCTCGATCACCGCGAGCAGGCTGCGGCTGGTCACGTCCAGCCGCCGCAGGGTGCGCTTGAGGTAGTGCAGCACCTCGTTGGCGAACCAGTCGCCCGCGTTGGCGAGCAGGAGGTCGTCGTAGGCGAGCACCCGGGCCGCCTCGCCTTCGGTGCGGAAGACCCAGGTGCCGAGCTCGGGCTCGTTGGTGCGCAGGTCCAGGATCAGGTCATCCAGCTCGCGGGTGACCGCCAGGGGCCAGAACCCGGCGCCCTGGCCGATAGCCCCGGCGATGTCGGCGGGCGGGTCAGCCCGCGGGCCGCGGACGGTGATGTCGACGCTGCCTACGTCGCGGTTGAGCGTGGCCGAGACGCGGGAGTAGCTGATCGTGTCGTCGTCGCGGACCTTGTCCAGCGGGGTGAGGACGACGCCGCCGGTGTGCTCCGGGCGGCCGGAGCGGCTCGCCAGCTCGGCCGCTCGCTCCGTGACCGTCTCCTCCCACCGGGGCCGCGGGACCGCCTCGTCCACCAGGCGCCACTGCACGGCCTTCTTGCCGCCGATGCCCTCGGGCCTGGTGGAGAAGTAGTCGGCCAGGTCCCGCCGCACATGGCGCTTGTCCGCCACCCGGGTCAGCCCGCCCGTCCCCGGGAGCACGCCGAGCAACGGCAGCTCCGGCAGGGAGACCGCCGAGGAGCGGTCATCGATCAGCATGATGTGCTCGCAGGCCAGCGCCAGCTCGTATCCCCCGCCTGAGGCGGTCCCGTTCACGGCCGCGAGGTAGGTCTGGCCGGAGTTGGCCGTGGCGTCCTCGATGCCGTTCCTGGTCTCGTTGGTGAACTTGCAGAAGTTCACCTTCCAGCCGTGCGCCGAGGCGGCCAGCATGCGGATGTTCGCGCCCGCGCAGAAGATCTTCGGCTTACCGCTGGTGATCACCACCGTGCGTACCTCGGGGTGCTCGAAGCGCAGNNGGAACCAGGCCGCCCTGCTCGTCGACGTCCATGACGAGCGTCGCGACCGGGCCGTCGCAGGACATCCGCCAGTGCCGGTAGTGCTCGGGGGTGACCCGGAACTCGACCCGCCCGGATTCACCTCCGGCCGCGCCGGAGCGGGCGTCGCCTGATGAGTCGTGCTGAGCGGCCAGAGACGTCATGGCGGATTCCTCCTGCTGGGCCCTCGGGCAGCGGCCCGGTAGTCCATACTCTACAAAACTTGAGTTGAACGTCAAGAGTTCGTAGTATTTCAATTGCTGTGCACCCGCGACCGTGAGGGACCGATGAGCGAGACCAGGCAGGCCGATGCGGGTGCGCCGGCGCCGACCCTGCTGCGGCGGCACGCCGCGGGCACGGAAAGCGCGCGCAGCCTGCTGTTCACCGTCCTGGGCGAGCTCGTCCTGCCGACCGGCGGTCAGGCCTGGACGTCGGCCTTCATCGAGGTACTCGGCCGCCTGGGCGTCGAGGAGAAGGCCGCCAGGCAGGCGCTGATGCGTACCGCGGCCGACAGCTGGCTGACCTCAGAGCGGGTCGGCCGCCGTACGGTCTGGCGCCTCACCCCGGCGGCCGAGCGCCTGCTGCGGGACGGCACCGAGCGCATCTTCGGTTTCACGGCGGTCGCCGAGGACTGGGACGGCCAGTGGACCATCGTGATCGCGCGCACGCCCGAGACCGAACGTGCCACCCGGCACGTGATCAGGACACGGCTGCGCTGGGCGGGGTTCGGCAACGTCATGCCCGGGGTGTGGCTGAGCCCCCGCAGCGACCGGGGCGCCGAGGTGCGGGACATCCTGGCCGAGGCCCGGCTGCCGGACGGCTACCTGTTTGCGGCCGAGTACCAGGGCGGCGCCCCGGTAACCGCGATGGTCCGTCACGCCTGGGACCTCGACGAGCTAGCCCGCGGCTACGACGAGTTCATCGCGGCCTTCGGCGGCCCCGCCGGTTCCGACCCGCTCGGGCGGGTCATCGACCTGGTGCACGCCTGGCGCCGGTTCCCGTGGATCGACCCCGGTCTGCCGGCCCCGTTCCTGCCCGCCCCCTGGAGCGGCACCGCGGCCGCCGCGCTGTTCGCCCGGCGGCACGCCGAGTGGGCCGGCGAGGCGATCACCGCGTGGAAACAACTGCTAGCCAGAGCATGACCGCCGAGGGCCTGACCGCCGAGGGCCGGCGGCCGTGGTGGCGTCAGCCGGCGAGGGTGGCGCGGAAGTGGTCGACGGTTCTCTTCAGCCCCTCCTCCAGATCAATGGCAGGCTCCCATCCGAGCACGTCGCGGGCCTGGCCGATGTCGGGTTTGCGCCGCGCGGGGTCGTCGGACGGGAGCGGGCGGTGCTCGATCGGGCAATCGCTGCCAACCAGGTCCAGGACCTTCTTCGCCAGCTCCAGGATCGTGAATTCGCCGGGATTGCCGAGATTGATCGGCCCGGTGACCTCCCGGGGGGAATTCATCAGCCGGATCAATCCGTCAACCATGTCATCGACGTAGCAGAACGACCTGGTGTGCGAGCCATCGCCGAATATCTGGAGCGGCTCGCCCCGCAGCGCCTGGACGATAAAGCTGGAAACCACGCGGCCATCGTCCGGGAGCATATTCGGGCCGTAGGTATTGAAAATACGCGCCACCTTAATGGACAGCATGTGCTGACGGTAATAATCGAAGAACAAAGTCTCCGCGCATCTCTTGCCTTCGTCGTAACAGGACCGGATGCCGATAGGGTTCACATTTCCCCAGTAAGACTCCGACTGCGGGTGCACGGCGGGATCGCCGTATACCTCAGAGGTCGAGGCGAGCAATATCGGCGCGCGAAGCCGCTTAGCGAGGCCCAGCATGTTGATCGAGCCGTGCACACAGGTCTTGGTGGTCTGGACCGGATCACGCTGATAGAAAAGCGGCGACGCCGGGCAGGCGAGATGATAAATCTGGTCAACCTCAACGTAAAGCGGGAATGTCACGTCATGCCGCATCAGCTCGAAGCGCGGCTCATCGAGCAGGTCTATGACGTTATGTCGCCTGCTTGAAAAAAAGTTGTCTACCGCGAGAACGTCGTGCCCCTGCGCGACCAGGCGCCGGCACAAGTGCGATCCGATGAAGCCCGCACCCCCTGTTACCAGGATCCGCTGAGATGCGGTAACCGGCAATTCCGCAGGACCTCGTGCCGAGTCCCCAGTCACATACGCCCCCTTGACTATCCGTGCGCGCGACACACGCTAAACCAGAGGACTCATAATTTAGCTGATCCCGCCTGCGCTAACGGCCGGATAGAGATTATGCCGCCGGGGGGCGGCGGTGACTTAAAAAGCGTCCCTTAAGCACTCCATATCACCATTGGTGCTAAACCGGCCCGGCAGGACTAAACCAGGTGGTCGGGAGCGTCCGGCCAGGATGCCAAATCGGGCTTCGCCAGGGGCCAGCCTCCGGCGGCCAGCTTGGCCCTGACCCGGGCGACGTCGGCGTCGCTCGGCTTCTGGCTGGTGACAGCCTTGATGGCATGACGGATCGACTCGGCCGACCGCGGATCGCTCTCGTTCGCCAGCTCATCCCCGATCGCGTTGACCTCGCTGTCGGTCAGCTGGCTGCCGAGCAGGGCGAAGAGCGGGATATAGTCGACGTCGGGGACGCCTTCGGGGTACCCGGCGCGCAACCAGGCAACAACCTTGCTCAGCACGGGTGGCAACGCCATGTTCNNTAGACCTCGTAGATTCCCCAGCCGATGGCGGCCAGGACGACCAGGAAGCAGACCGCGGCCACGACCATGCCGACCACGCTGCCGCCGACGAGGGAATCGGAGCCGCCGCCGGCGGTCTGGACCCGGGGACCCCTCGACAGTGAGTACAG
>PMOU01000609.1:0-2141 GCA_003161205.1 Actinomycetota bacterium
GGCACCGCCGACGGCGGCATCTTCGTGCTGCACGTCCCCTACCCCGAAGCGCTAGTCGCCGCGGCCGGACACCACCGAGTGCTGGAGACCGCGCACAAGCTCATCGGCCGCGCCTGGGGCGATGAGGGCACCACCCGGGAGCAGCGCGCCTGGACCGCGGACCCGGACCTGGTCCGCCGCCTGGAGGTGGGCCAGGCCTGCTATATCCAGCGCGGCGCGGCCACCTTCGTCCAGGTCGCCCGGCCCCGGCCCTCCCCGCTCACCCTCCTTCCGCCGCCCGCCGCGCCCGACCCGGTGCCGCGGGTGCCCGAGCCCCGCCACGAACCCGCCACTACGGCCTGGCCGTCCCCGCCCCAGCCCCCGTCCACACCCCCGCCTGCATCCCCGCCCCGCCGCGATGACATCTTCGGACCAGGAGCCAGCCGGTGAACCCCGACCCCTTCGCCGCCCTCGGGCTGCCCGCCCGTCCGGACCTGCCCGACGAGCAGGTCCGCGCCGCCTGGCGGGCCATCGCCGCCGCTACTCACCCCGACCGCGCCGACGGCGGAGACCTGGCCCGCTACACCGCTGCCTCGGCGGCCTACGCCGAGCTGCGCACGCCCTGGGGCCGCAGCGAGGCCTACGCCGACCTGATGGAGCAAGCGGCCCTGGCCGCCGAGCCTGCCACCGGGCCGCTGCCCGTTGTCCCCGCCGATGACCCGGCGGGCGGCCTGCCGCGGCATCCGCTGGCCCCCGTGCGGGAGTTCCCGGCCCGGATCCGCCGCGGCCGCCCTCGTCGCCTGCTCCTGCGTGCCGTCATCGCCGCCGCGCTGTCCCTGGTGGCGCTGCAGCTGATCCCCGGCACCGCCGCCGCCCCCGCCGACGTCGGCGGCCTGATCTTGTGGTTCGCGCTGACCGCCCGCCGGGACCTGGCACCCCCACCCGAACGGTAAGGTCCCGCGCGGCGGCTGGTTTACACCATAAAGTTTCTGGCCTCGGCTCTTGACTTTATGCCATAAAGCAGAGTTAGCTTTACGGCATAGAGTCAATCCAGGGAGAGGTCATGAACCGCACACCCGACACCACCACCGCCGGCCATGGCGGCACCTTCGACCCCCGGCAGGCCGCTGCCCTGCTGGACCAGACCACGACGCAGACGCGGCGGCGCCTCGAGCCGGCCCAGCCGTGGCTCCTGGTGATCAGGGGGGTCCTGGTCCTGGCCGCCCTCGGCGCGGTCTGGCTCAACGTCCGCGGGCAGCACCCCTACCAGCACCCGACCGCCGCGCTCATCCCCGTCGTGATCGGCTTCGGGATCCTCAACATGCCCGCGACGGTCACGGTCGCCAGGCGCGCGACCGCCGGGGTGAGCGGGAGATCCCGGCTGCGCCCGGCTGAGATCGCCGTCCTGGCCGTGATATGGGTCGGCGTGTTCGCGGCCATGGGGGCCCTGGCGGCCGCCAAGGTAAGTGACGCGGTCGTCTACGGCTGGTACCCGGTCGCGGTGCCGCTGATTCTGGCCGGCCTGGCCTGGGCGGGCATCACGGCGGCACGGGCTGACTGGCGCGGCTGCGGCGCCGCGCTCGCGGTCGCCGTCGTCGGCGTGGCGGGCGCGTTCGCCGGACCGGTCGGGGTGTGGGCGGTCGCTGGCGTGGGCCTGTGCGTCACGCTCCTCGGCAGCGCCGCTGTCATTGCCTGGCGGCAGCGCCGCAGCGTGGTCCGGCCATGACCACCGAGGAACTCGACCCGCTGATCCACGTGCCTACCCGGCTGAAGATCGTCGCGACGCTGGCGGCGCTGCCTGAGGGTGACACGCTGTCCTTCACCCGCCTGCAGGACATGCTCAGCCTGACCCCCGGCAACCTGATTATCCAGCTGCGCAAGCTCGAAGAGGCCGGCTATCTCAGCAGCGAGAAGACCGGAAACGGGTCCACGCAGAAAACCACGGTGGCCCTGACCAAAACCGGCCGCAAGGCACTCGACGCCTACACCCAGGCGCTGCGCGGCCTGCTGAACGGCCTGTGAAATGCCCGGTTCACGCGGTGCTCCCGGCGGTGGCCGCGTAGGTGGGCGCCTGGGTTCCGCGGCGGGCGACCAGGCCGCGGCTCTCCAGCAGGTGCACGTGCGCGGCGGTCTCGGTGACCGCGAAGATCCGCATCTGACCG
>PMOU01000609.1:2160-8663 GCA_003161205.1 Actinomycetota bacterium
GGCAGGACCTCCTCGACGTCCAGGTCCCGCACCTTGGCCAGCGAGCTCAGGTAGTCCTCAAGCGGGGCGGCAGGCTCACCGCGCTGAACCGAGATGTTGGGCGTGATCCGCGGCAGGATGTGGTCACCGGAGAAGAGCCGGCGGGATCGCTCGTCGACGAAGCACAGGTGGCCGGGGGTATGGCCAGGTGTGTGCAGGGCACGCAGCTTCCAGCCGGGCACATCGGCCAAGTCCCCGTCGGTCAGCGTCCGGTCGGGTAGCGCCATGGTGGCGAACTTGGCCCACCTCTCGGCGGGCCCGACCGCCGCCGCGGCCTCCGCCGGGGACGCCCCCAGGCCGCACAGCAACTCGGCCTCCCGGGCCACCGCCAGGTCAGCGGACCGGAAGTCCGGGCGGGCCAGGACCGCCTGGTCGGCCGGGTGGAGCGCGATCCATGCCCCCGAGGCCTCGCGCAGCCGGCGGGCCAGCCCGATGTGGTCAAAGTGCATATGGGTGACCAGGACACCGCGGACGTCCGCCGGACTCGCGCCGATGAACCGCAGACCGTCCAGCAGCGACCGCCAGGATTCCTCGGTGTCCCACCCGGCGTCGATCAGCACCACGCCCTCGCCGGTGCCGAAGGCATAGGACGACACGTAGCGAAGCGGGTTGTCCGGGATGGGGACGGGCAGGGACCACAGATCGCCCGCGAGCTGCTCCGGGGGCGGCATGACACGCTGGAGCCAGGCTTCGCGCTGGAGCGTGCCGGTGATCGTCAGCTCGCGCGGCGAGCTCTGCATACATTGCCTCCTTGAGCGGCGCCGGGTCGGCGGCCGGTGAGTTCCTTAGCGGGCGGACTCCAGTGCCAGGCGGAGCTTCGGCGGCACGGGCCGCTTGCCCGAGCCGTCCGTGGCCACGACCACGTAGACGGTGCGGGCGGCGGCGCGCACCTGCGCGCCGGCCCGCACGGTGAAGGACAGCGTGAAGCTGGTCGACCCGACGCGTTCGGTGGCCACGTCGATCGTCACCGATTCGCCGTAACGCACGCCTGCGCGCCAGTCAGCCTCCGTATGCACGAGCTGGACGTCGAGGCCGTCGGCGGTCATCGTCAGGTAGGGGTAGCCGGCCTCGCCGAGGAACTGGGCCATGGCCTCGTCGAACCAGCCGAAGTACCACATGTTAAAGACGACGCCCTGCTGGTCGAACTGGAAGTACGCCGGGGACACTGGCACCGCGACGGCCATGGCCAAGCCTCCCCTTCGTGTCAGGTACCCGACGTGATGAGTATGACGGATGTCAGGTGTCGCGCCAGCGGTCGGCCGACGGGTCCAGCAGCTGGGTCAGGTGAGCTTCGGGCAGCCAGATGATCGTCTCAAGCTCGAGCGCATCCAGGAACCGGACCCGGCCCGTCCGGCGGTCCTGGAGCCGCAGCCGCGGCCCGTTCGCGGTGGCGTCGAGGGTGACCGCCACGTCCGCGAACTCGCTGTCCACGATGCCGCCGGGGCCTGGAGCAGCGGAATCGGGATCGTTTACCGCAGCCAACTCATCCTCCCTAGGCCGGTACCGCAGATCAGATCAGGAACGCCAGCGTCGGCAGCGCCTGCTCGCGGTTGACCAGCAGGACCTGCTTGCCGGCCAGCCGGAGCTCGCCGTCGACCAGGCGCAGGCGGTAGGTCACCCGCCCGGCCCAGGTCTCGACCCCGCGCTCGCGTGACTCGGCCAGGATGAAGTTGGCCCCCACCACGATGTCGCCGGCCGTGGAGCCGAGCACTTCGACGTTGGAGATCACCCGGCGCAGGCTGGACGGCGGTGACTGGGCATGCCGCCTGCCGGTGCGCAGCTGGTTCAGCCGGGTGCTGATCCGGCTCCGGTTGTCGTAGATCACCGACATCTGGCCGCCCGGGTCCGTCAGCTCTCCCCCGGCCGGCACCCAGTAAATGGCGTCGTCGGTCCACAGCGCTTCCCACGCGTCATAGTCGTGCTCGTCGGCGTACCGCGCTTCGCGGTACAGGAACTGCTCGATCTGCCGCAGGTCGAGGTCCTGGCCGGCCGGGGCGCTCACTGCACCCCCATCAGGGTCAGGTAGTGCGACCAGAAACCGCGCATCCCAGTCTCGTCAGTGGCCGTGCCGACCTTCAGACCGCGCTCGTCGAGCCGCTCCCGCCCGAGCCCCCGCCGCAGGTCAAGCCATTCGGGCCGGAGGATGGCCACGCCGCGCTGGTTGCGCTCATACATCTCGGTGTCATCGGCGAGCAGCATCCCGGCCGGGCCGACCGAGCCGACCGACTGCGAGACCATCCGCCTGTTCAGCTCCGGGGCGCCCTTGAGCTGGACCGCGGTCGAGTGCTGCACGCACTCCCCCGCGGACACCGGCTGGATGACGAAGACCTGGATCTCGGCGATGAACAGGTTCGGGAACACCATCACGTGCGGCGCGCCCTCGACCAGGATCTGTTCCGCGGCCTCGCCGTGAACCTCGCGCATCCGCCGCACGTAACCGGGCACGCGGGCCTGCGTCGTACCGAACCAGCGCATCGGCTCGCCGGCCCGGCGGAACTCCGGCCGCAGGTCGTTCTCGCTGTGGCCGTTACCGAGATTCCTGGTCACTGCAGTCGACTTATCGCTATACAGCGCGCCGATCGGGCTCTGCGTGACGCTGAAGATGGAACCGTGCACGAACTGCGGATGGTAGCCGTCGGTCTCGTTCTCGGCCAGCAGCTTCCAGTTCGCCCGGGTGCGGTGCTTGAGCCAGCCGGCGGTCAGTTCCACCTCACCGTCCGGGGACAGCCGCGCCAGCCGGTCAAGCTCGCCGGCCGCCTCGCCGAGGTGGGTGGCCAGGCTCGGCCCGTCCGCGGCCATGCTGGCGAAGACGAAGCCCTGATGAGAGTCGACCCGCGGCACCGCGGCCAGCGACAGCTCGACTTCGATGGTCCCCTTACCGCCGTAGCCCTGGTTGAACGGGAAGCCGATCAGCTCGCCGGTGTTCCGGTAGGTCCAGCCGTGGTAGGGGCAGCGGAAGGACTTGGAGTTACCCCGGTCGGCCTCGCAGACCAGGTTGGCCCGGTGCGCGCACCGGTTCAGCAGCAGGTGGACGCCGCCATCGGCGCCCCGGGTCATGATGACATCCTGCAGGCCGATGCTCTTGCGCACGTAGTCGCCCGGCTGCGCGATCTCGCTGGCATGCCCGACGTACACCCAGGTCCGGTACCAGATCCGGGACAGCTCCTCGGCGAAGATCCGCGGATCGGTATAGAGCGAGCCGTGCACCCGGTCCGGCTTGACCAGCCGCGAGTAGTCTGGCCCGGCCGTCGGCGGGCCGGACGGGTCAGCTGGGTGTGCCACCTCCGGCAGGAGATCCGTCATACGTCTCCCTTCTGCCCCGCAGCGGCTGATTTCTTAATTGCTATTAGAATAACGCTGTCCCGCGGCGCGGGTTTACTGGCCGCGGAAGACCGGCTTGCGACGCTCGCGGAACGCGGCGATTCCCTCCGCGAAGTCATCGGTATCCATCAGCGTGGCCTGCCAGTCCACCTCCCGCTCGAGTATCTCGCGCGGATCGGCGGGCCAGCGGGCCAGCATGGCCTTGATCCCGGCCAGGGCCAGCGGCGGGCCGGCGGCGATCGCGTTGCGGGTGGCGGGCCGGTTCAAGGTGAGCACCCGGACCTGGCCGTGATCGGCGGCCAGGACGCAGCCTGCGGCGGCAGTATCCATTTCTCGCCTCCCGGCGGTGCTAAGGGCACGAACGACGACCCGTTCGGTACCTTGTTAGCAGAGTTTTTTTAACTCGGATTGTCCCACGCAAGGTTGCGAGAGGACCCCCACGATGCCATTGAGCGAACTCACGTACAAGTCGGCCGACGGAACCCAGATCGTCGCCTACAAGTGGGAGCCGGAGGACGACCGCGGGCCCCGGGCCGCGGTCCAGCTGACCCACGGGATGGGCGAGCACGCCCTGCGCTACGCTCACGTCGCGCAGGCCCTGAACGACGACCGTTTCGTCGTCTACGCCCAGGATCACCGCGGTCACGGCGCCAGCGCCGACCCCGANNACCTACGGGGACCTGGGTGCGGGCGGCTGGGCCGCGCTGGTGGAGGACATCGGCCTGCTCTCGGCCAAGATCCGGGCGGATCACCCGGACCTGCCGCTCATCTTGCTCGGGCACAGCATGGGGTCCTGGGCCGTGCAGCAGTACGTGCTCGATCACAGCGCGGACGTCGACGGCGTGGTGCTCACCGGCACCGCGGCGATCGACCTGCTTGAGCCCGCGCTTGACCTGGATCAGCCGCTCGACCTGACCGGCTTCAACGCGCCGTTCCAGCCCGCCCGGACGGACTTCGACTGGCTGTCCCGCGATGACGCCGTCGTGGACGCCTACATCGCCGATCCGGCCTGCGGCTTCGGGATCGACGTCGGCTCGGCCAAGGCGTTGTTCGCCGGCGCGCGGCGGCTCGCCGACCCGGCCCAGGTCGCCGCGATACGGTCGGACCTGCCGGTCTACATCGCGGTCGGCGAGGCCGACCCGGTCAACGGCGGCCTCGCGCTGCTGACTCCGCTCACCGACCGGTACCAGGCCGCGGGCCTGGCCGACCTGACGGTCCGCATCTATCCCGGTGCGCGGCACGAGATCCTGAACGAGACCAACCGGGANNAACAGCTGGCTCGACCGCGTGGTAACCAGTCCGGAGCCCGGCGAGCCGGAAAGGAGCTGACCCCTACCCCCGCGGCTGCACCAGGGAGTCGTGCAGACGGTCCAGGACCCCGGCGTCTTCGATGGTCGAAGGTACCGGCTCGTCGACGCCGTCGGCGATGTTGCGCATCGTCCGGCGCAGGATCTTGCCGGACCGGGTCTTCGGCAGGGCGTCCACCACGCGGACGGTCCGCAGGGCGGCCACCGCGCCGATCTGATCGCGCACCGCGGCCACCAGCTCTGCTTCCAGGACCGNNGTCCTCGATGTCGGCCCCGGCCTTGAGCACGACGAATCCCAGCGGGACCTGGCCCTTGAGGCTGTCGTGGACGCCGATCACCGCGCATTCGGCCACGGCCGGGTGCGCGGCCAGGACCGCCTCCATCGACCCGGTGGAGAGCCGGTGCCCGGCAACGTTGATCACGTCGTCGGTTCGTCCCATCACGAAGACGTAGCCATCGGAGTCGACATGCCCCCCGTCCCCGGTCAGGTAGTAGCCGGGGAACGCCGCCAGATACGACTGCAGGTAGCGCTCATCGTCCTGCCACAGGGTGGGCAGCGCCCCGGGAGCCAGCGGCAGCTTCAGGCAGATCGCCCCCTCGGTCCCGGCGGGCACCTCCGTGCCGCTGGGGTCCAGCACCCGCACGTCCCAGCCCGGCATCGGCACGGTGGGCGATCCGGCCTTGATGGGCAGCGCCTCGACGCCGCGGGGGTTGCCGGCGATGGCCCAGCCGGTCTCGGTCTGCCACCAGTGGTCGACCACCGGGACGCCGAGCACCTTGGACGCCCAGTGGTAGGTCTCCGGATCGAGCCGCTCTCCGGCCAGGTACAGCGACTCGAAGCGGCTCAGGTCGTACTTGGCCACCTCGGCGGCATCGGGGTCGACCTTCTTGATCGCCCGNNGGCGTGCCGACCGGCTTGCCCTCGTACAGGACCGAGGTGGCCCCGATCAGCAGGGGGGCGTAGACGATGTAGGAGTGCCCGACGACCCAGCCCACGTCCGAGGCGCACCACCACATGTCCCCCGGCCCGATGTCGTACAGGCCGCCCATCGACCAGGCCAGGGCGACGGCGTGGCCGCCGTTGTCGCGGACGACGCCCTTCGGCTTCCCCGTGGTCCCTGAGGTGTAGAGGATGTAGAGCGGGTCGGTGGCCGCCACGTCCACCGGCCCGGCCGGGGTGGCGGCGGCCATCGCCTGATCCCAGTCCAGGTCCCGGTCGCCGAGCACGGCCGGGGCCTGCGCGCGCTGGAACACGACTACGGCGTCGGGGGTGTGGCTGGACAGGGCGATGGCCCGGTCCACGATCGGCTTGTACTCGATGACCCGGGTCGGCTCGATGCCGCAGGAGGCGCACACCACGACCTTGGGCCTGGCGTCGTCGATACGCGCCGCGAGCTCGGGCGGGGCGAACCCCCCGAAGACCACCGAATGCACGGCGCCGAGGCGGGCACAGGCGAGCATGGTGATCACGGCCTGGGGGATCATCGGCAGGTAGACGATCACCCGGTCACCGGGCCCGACCCCGAGCCCGCGGAGCATCCCCGCGCAGCGGGCCACCTCGTCGGTGAGCTCGGCGTAGGTGTAACGGGCCCGGTCCGAGGCGACCGCCGAGTCCCAGATCAGCGCGGTCCGGTCGCCGTGGCCCGCCTCGACGTGGCGGTCCAGCGCGTTGTAGCAGGTGTTGAGCCTGGCGTCGGGGAACCACCGGAAGAAGGGTTCACGGGACCGGTCCAGCGCGCGCGTCGGCGGCTGCGCCCAGTCAATAGCCCCGGCCGCTTCCAGCCAGAAGCTGTCCGGGTCCTGCAGGCTTCTTCGGTACAGGTCGGCATAGCTCAT
>PMOU01000315.1 GCA_003161205.1 Actinomycetota bacterium
ACGCTGTCGCTGCGGATGGACCGTCACGTCGAGAACGCGGTGGCGGTCGCTACGTTCCTGGCCTCCCACGAGCTGGCGTCGAACGTGACCTACGCCGGCCTGCCAGAGAGCCGGTACCGGCCGCTGGTGGAGAAATACCTGCCGCGCGGGGCCGGCGCGGTGTTCTCNNGACGCGAAGAGCCTGATCATCCATCCGGCGAGCACGACGCACCGCCAGCTCAGCGACGAAGAGCTGCGCGCGGCCGGCGTCGGGCCGGGCACGGTGCGACTGTCGGTCGGCACCGAGTCGGTCGAGGACCTGATCTGGGATCTGGATCAGGGCTTCGCGCTCGTTGCCGCGACCGCGGGAAGGAAGGTGGCGACATCATGAGCGAGCCGCAGGGTTTCGATCTCGCGCGGTATCAGGACCCGATGGTGATCCAGCGCGTGCTCCACTCCGCCAGGACGATCGCGATCGTGGGCCTGTCGAGCAACGAGCTGCGGGCCAGCTACTTCGTCGGCTTTTACCTCAAGCGTCATGGCTACCGCGTGATCCCGGTGAATCCCCGGGAGACGGAGATCCTCGGGCAGAAGTGCTACCCGAGCCTGCTGGATGTGCCCGAGCCGGTGGACATCGTGAACGTCTTCCGCGCGCCGGATGCACTGCCGGGGATCGCGCAGGACGCGGTGGCGATCGGGGCCGGCACGCTGTGGTGCCAGTTCGGCGTGATCAACGCCGAGGGCGCGCGGATCGCCACCGATGGCGGCGTGACCGTGATCATGGACCGCTGCCTCAAGGTCGAGCACGCGCGCTTCGTGGGCCGGATGAACTGGCTCGGCTTCAACACCCAGCGCATCACGTCCGTCCGCACCGGGCTCCAGTAGCCGCTGCTAAGCCGCGCTTCCGGCCACGCCCGCCCGGCCAGGCGCGACCAGCGGTGCCTCGCGGCCGCGGCAGGCAGCGAGCAGCCGCCCCGCGAGCGCGGCGCGCCGGACGTGTTCAGCACGGCTCCGCTGGCGTCAGCCTCGATGCCGAGCGGAGCGGGTCGGGCCTGGCCAGTCCGCCATCGAGCAGGCCCCGCAACAGCGGATCCGCGCCGCGACTGCCCTGCC
Organism: Actinomycetota bacterium; assembly: GCA_003161205.1. The sequence goes on from PMOU01000315.1 coordinate 1,093, forward strand.
GCCATCCTGTGCACAGTGGGCTGATCCAGTGAGCAAGCGCCGGACACACATTAGACTTGAAAGATTCGTTCTCTTGTGCCGTTCGTGTTTGTGACGGTAGGTTGAGCCTCATGACCGCTTCCCAGAGCCCGCCCGCCGCTGAGGAACTGCGCGGGGCCGGCCTGCGGGTGACGGCCGCCCGCGTCGCACTGCTCGAGACCGTCCGGCACGGTGACCACCTCGACGTCGATGCGATTGCCGCCAGAGTGCGCGATCGCATCGGCCATGTCTCCCTGCAGGCCGTGTATGAGGCTCTCCACGCCCTCACCGAGGCGGGACTCGTGCGCCGCATCGAGCCCACCGGCAGCCCGGCCCGGTTCGAGGGGCGCATCGGGGACAACCACCACCACGTCGTGTGCCGGTCGTGCGGTGCCGTCGCCGACGTCGACTGCGCGGTGGGCGAGGCGCCCTGCCTGACCGCATCGGACGACCGCGGCTTCTCGATCGACGAGGCCGAGGTCATTTACTGGGGCCTGTGTCCCGATTGTTCTACCGCCCGGAGTTCCTGAGCTACGAGATCCGCCTCTACCGGAAGGATGCCCATGTCTGAAAACCATGATCCACTAGTCGTCGAAGAGCCGACCCCGGAGGCCGGGGGATGCCCGGTCGTGCACGGTCTGACCCGGCCCACCGAGGGTGACGCTAACCACGACTGGTGGCCGAACCGGCTCAACCTGAAGATCCTCGCCAAGAACCCGGCCGTGGCCAACCCGCTGGGTGCGGAGTTCAACTACGCCGAGGCGTTCAAGACCCTCGACCTGGCGGCGGTGAAGCAGGACATCGCTGAGGTACTGACGACCTCGCAGGACTGGTGGCCGGCCGACTTCGGCCACTACGGCCCGCTGATGATCCGGATGGCATGGCACAGCGCGGGCACCTACCGCATCAGCGACGGCCGTGGTGGCGCCGGCGCCGGCCAGCAGCGCTTCGCGCCGCTGAACAGCTGGCCGGACAACGTCAGCCTGGACAAAGCCCGCCGGCTGGTATGGCCGGTGAAGAAGAAGTACGGCCAGAAACTCTCCTGGGCCGACCTCATCGTGCTCACCGGCAACGTGGCGCTGGAGTCGATGGGCTTCAAGACCTTCGGCTTCGGCGGCGGCCGGGTGGACACCTGGGAGCCTGAGGAGGACGTCTACTGGGGCCCGGAGACCGTGTGGCTGGACGATCAGCGCTACAGCGGCGACCGCGAGCTCGAGGAACCGCTCGGCGCGGTTCAGATGGGCCTGATCTACGTCAACCCNNGTCGGCCCCGACCCCGAGGCCGCCCCGCTCGAGCAGCAGGGCTTTGGCTGGAAGAGCTCGTACGGCACCGGCAAGGGCCGCGACGCGATCACCAGCGGCCTCGAGGTCACCTGGACCGCCACGCCGATCACGTGGGACAACA
>PMOU01000067.1 GCA_003161205.1 Actinomycetota bacterium
GACTTCGGCGGCCAGGCGCACGTCGTCGAGCTGTACATCAGCTACCTGCGCAAGAAGATCGACGCGGGCCGGGCGCCGCTCATCCACACCGTCCGCGGCGTCGGCTACGTACTGAAACCAGCTGGCTAATGGCGCGCCGCCCGAACCCGGACCGGCCGCGCCGGCTGTCGCGGATAGCGGCGCTGCTGTCCTTCCGCACCATCAGCGGCAGGCTCATCATCGGCCTGGTCGTGCTGATCGCGGCGGCCAGCGTCGCCGTCAGCATCGTCACCGATGACTCGCTGAACCGCTCGCTGATGTCGTCGCTGAACACCGAGCTGCAGTCCGCCACCGATTCCTGGTTCCAGTGCGTCCAGCACACCTCGATGAACGGCTCCGACCCTGACGACGACTCTGACCAGACCGCCTCTGGCCAGACCGACGCCTTCCAGACTGATCCCGAATACGGCATGTGCAGTCAGGACGGGCAGGCACCCGGCACGTTCGAAGTCGCGCTGACCGGCACCTCGGTCAGCTACCAGACCGCCGTGAGCACGAGTTGCGACCTGTCCGCGGCGGACAAGGCCACGCTGGCGAACCTGCCGGCGCCGAGCCCGCCCCCGTCCATCACCTCTGGTCCCGACACCTCCAGTTCGGTCGGCAGCTCGCCGCCACCCGCGCCGTCCACGGCACCTGCCGTGCCGGCCTACATCAGGACGCTGTCCTCGCTCGGCGGCGAGTACATACTGACCAAAGTGACCGGACCGGAGAAGGGAACTGTCCTCATCACCGGGTTGCCGCTGGCGACGGTCAATGCCACGCGGAGTCACGTCGAGAACGACGAGCACCTGGTCTTCGGGGCCGTGCTCCTGCTGGCCCTGATCATGGGCACGACGATCGTGGAGCTTTCGCTGCGGCCGCTGCGCCGGGTCGCCGCCACCGCGACCCGGGTCACCGAGCTGCCGCTCGATGCCGGCGACGTCACGCTGCCGGCCGGGGTACCCGATACCGACCCGCGGACCGAGGTGGGCCGGGTCGGGGCCGCGTTCAACCGGATGCTCTTCCACGTGGAACGGGCGCTGGGCCGCCGCGCGGCGAGCGAAGCCCGGCTGCGCCGGTTCGCCGCCGACGCGAGCCATGAGCTGCGCACTCCCCTATCCGCCATCCGCGGCTACGCGGAGCTGGCCCTGCGCCACCCGGGCCCGGTACCCGAGGATGTGACGCACGCGCTGACCCGGGTCCAGTCGGAGTCGGCCCGGATGAGCGTCCTGGTCGACGACCTGCTGCTGCTGGCCCGGCTAGACGCGGGACGGCCGCTGGAACGCGAGCCCGTGGACCTGTCCCGGCTGGCCATCGAGACGACCAGCGACGCGCAGGTCGCGCGCGGCGATCATCGCTGGCGGCTGGAGCTTCCCGACGAGCCGGTCCAGGTGCCCGGCGATCAGCACCGGCTGCACCAGGTCATGGCCAACCTGCTGAGCAACGCGGGCAAGCACACCCCGGCGGGATCGACGGTGAGCGTCGCTCTCACCGAGGATCCCCCGCTGGCCCGCGAGACCGCCGCCGACCTCGCGGGCCGGGCCGCCGCCGAGAGCGCCACCGTGCAGCGCGGCGTCCCGCCGGAGGGCGCCAGGGTCGAACTGAGCGTGACCGACGACGGTCCCGGCATCCCGCCGGAGCTGCTGCCGGAACTGTTCGAGCGGTTCACCCGGGCCGACACGTCGCGGGCGCGCGACACCCGCGACGCCGGCAAGAGCACCGGCCTCGGCCTGGCCATCGTGGACGCCGTCGTCACCGCGCACGGCGGCTGCATCACCGTGACCAGCCGGCCCGGGATGACGCGGTTCGCCATCATCTTGCCGATGCTGCGCGAGCCGGCCGGGCAGCCCCAGACCTCACCCGTCTGACCCGGCCGCGCCGTCGGCCGCCGGCACCGGCGCGACCGCGCCGTGCTCGAGGGCGGTCTCCACCACACCCTCGCGCTCCCGCGGGAACAAATGCCAGTGGTTGAACACCAGGTTGAGCACGAAGACCACGATCACCGTCGAGGTGATGCTCGAGCCGAAGATGACCTGGAAGTTCTGCGGGAAGTGCATGTAGAAGCTGGGCTGGATGACCGGGATCAGCCCGAAGGACAGCGCCACCGCGACGATCAGCAGGTTGTGATTGCCGTCGAAGGACGTCTTGTTCAGCGTCTTGATGCCGATCGCGGTCACCAGCGCGAACATGACCGTGGCCGCGCCGCCGATGACCGGAGAGGGCAGGTCCGAGACGATGGTGCCGACCTTCGGGACCAGGCCGAGAATGATCAGGGCCACGCCGCAGACGGTGACGACCCAGCGGCTGCGCACCCGGGTCATCGCGATCAGGCCGACGTTCTCGGCGTAGGCGGTGTCCGGGAAGGAGTTCATGAAGCCGGCCAGCAGGGCGGACAGGCCGTCGGTGGCCAGCCCGCGGGCCAGGTCGCTGGGCGACAGCTTCCTGTCCACCATCTCGGACACGGCCAGCATGTCCGCGGTCGACTCGGTGTAGGTCACCAGCACCACGATGCACATCGAGATGATGGCGGCGGCCTCGAATTTGGGATGGCCGAAGTGGAACGGCGGGGAGATGCCGAACCATTTCGCGGCTCCGACGCCGGTGAACTTCATCAGGCCCATCGGCCAGGCGATGAAGCAGCCGATAATGATCGAGATCAGCACGGCGGTCTGGCCGATGAACCCGGAGAACACCCGGGTGATGAGGATGATCATCAAGATGACGGCCGCGGCCAGCAGGATGTGCGAGATCTGACCGGAGTCGATGTTCATGGTCGTGACCACCGAGCCGGTCGCGGTGCTGTACTCGGCGTAGGTCTTCCCGTTCACCGTGGTCGTGACGGGGACGGCGGCGACGAAGTTGCTGAACTTGTTGCCCGCGATCAGGCCGATGTCGGCGCCGATCAGCGAGAGCCCGATCATCGCGATGACCGTGCCGGTGACCAGCGGCGGGAAGAATCTCAGCACCATGGAGAACGGCTTGGCGATGATCAGCCCGAACACTCCGGAGCACAGCAGCGCCCCGTAGACGACGGGCAGGCCGCTCCGTCCGCCGTAGGAGTTGGCGATGATGATCATCGGATTCAGCACGGTGAAGGTCGCTCCGGCCACCACCGGCATCCGGAC
>PMOU01000554.1 GCA_003161205.1 Actinomycetota bacterium
GTCGCGTAGTCCGCGGCCAGTTCGGCTTTCGCCTGGCCGATGCGTCGCATCATGGTGAACACGTTTTCGCCGGACTGCGCGGTCGTCGCCTGCTTCAGCTCCGACCGGGCCACCAAGCGGACGAGATCGTGGTCGATGCCATCGACGCCGACGTCGGAGGGTCGGTTCGCGAGCGCCGTCTCGTACCGCGCCACCATCCGGCCGGCGAGGTCCCGTTCCGCCGCCCGGATCGACCGGCCGGCCCGTTCGCTTAGCTCAACGGGAAGGTCGGCGATACGGCGGGCGGGGATGTCAGCGGCCACGTCGATCTTGCGGCGACGCACGATGCCGAGATCGATCACGCACTGGCGGGCCGTGGCGTGGAAGCCCCGGTCGGCGGGCGTCAGGCCGTTGTCCTCAAGCGCATCCATTAGCTCGTGGCGGGGCTTGCTGTCGTCGATCCAGCCGAGGAACTGCCAGATCGCCCGGAAGTCCTCGATGTCGTTGATGAGCGGGGTGCCGGTCAGTGCCATCAGCAGGGGCTGCGCTAGATGGGACCGGATGCGCTCGGAGAGCGCGAGGACGTGCTGCGAGCGCTGCGAGCTCTTGTTCTTGATGAAGTGGGCCTCGTCCACGACCATGCCGCGGAAGCCGAAGTTGCTGAGCCAGCCCATGTGACGGTCGAGAATCTCGTAGTTGAGCACGACGATGTCGGCGAAGCCGTCGACAACTTCGCCGTCGCCGTGCACCACGGTGGCCGGGCGGTGGGGAGTCCAGCGGGCCGCCTCACGGGCCCAGTTGGTCTTGACGACGTTCGGCACGACGACGAGCAGCGGGTAGGCGTTCGCTGCTTCCGCGGCGAGCAGCGCCTGGGCCGTCTTGCCCAGACCGGGCTCGTCGGCGAGCAGGAATGTCCGGTGACCGGCCGCGGCCGCGGCGACCAGCTGCCCCTGGTGCGGCATCAGTTCCAGGCCCGCCGGGGTGAACCGTGCCGTCGGCGACGGGAGCGCCATGCACGCCGGGGTTCCGCTGCCGGCCCGCTCGAAGGAACTCAGCAGCGGGCCGAGCAGTTCCCAGTCGGCCAGGCGGCGCGGGCGCGAGGTGCGCTGCGGAACGGCGGAGAAGTCGGGGGCGCGAAAGGGGTTCGCCAGTTGCCGGNNGCGATCTCTTCGGGCGCCGGCTCAATGCCGAGATCCCGCAGCATCTCCAACTTGAGTGACCGGGCCGCGTCGGAGACGCCGGAATCCTCGGCGAGCAGTGCCAGCAGCCCAGCGTCCTGGACGGCGGTCGTCGCGAGGATGGTCGCGACGCCGTCCAGGCGCTTGAGCTGCTCGGCCCGCTGACTGTCGCTGCCGGCGGCTGCCCGGACGCGGGCGCGCTCTTCCCGTAGCAGCATGGCGACGGCCTGGAACTTCGTACGCACGGCAGGCGTCACGCGGCCGCGCCGAGCAGCCGCCTCGACCTCGCGGGCAGTTCGGGCGAGCGCCGAGACGACGTCGACGCGGTGGTGGACGCGTCGCTGCTTCCGCGGGGCGGTACGGCGAGCGCCTGTCTGGCGCTGGCCTGATCGAGCCACAGACTTCTCCTCAGGAAGGCCGGGGCACGGTGGCCACGGCAGCATGCCTCACGGTCCCGCGACCGGGCGGCGAACGTCCCGGGCACAGGGCCAGGTGCTTCGAACGCCGAGCCGACTTGCGGATCTCCAAGGATCGGCGCAGCGGGCCTCGACAAAGCGTCTCACACGGCCCCGGAGCGGCCGGTGGGTGGGTTGGTGACCACGCCACGGGAAAGTCGTCGCTGGACGGCCGGCTCGGTTCTTGCGTACTCACTTTAACGCGCGCGAGGGCGCATAATTCCCGGCCGCTGCGGATGAACGTCCTCAATGCCCCGCAGCAGGCTCGCGTCAGCCGATCTGTTAGTCGAGCAGGGCGGTGAGCTTCTTCGGCGCGAGAACCCGGTAGCTCTCGGTCACGAGCTCACGGATCTCCTCCCAGTCCGTGTCGTCGGTGAGCAGCACCGCGATGCGATCCTGGCCGGCTCGCGAGGCGAAGAACGGGCGGCCGATTGACAGCAGCGCCTCGCGTTCTTCTGGGTCGGCACGCAACACGAGCAGCGGGACGGGCCGGCCGGCCAGGCCTTCCCGTGCCACTAGCAAGCAGAACGACCTCCGCCGGATGTCGAACGACTGCGCCCAGCCGTCGACCCGCACCGTCACCTCGGGCAGCGCCAGGCATAGCGTGCGGACCCGCTCGACGATGTCCGCCGGGACCTCCGCGGGCGGCCGCACGCGAGACCTCTGGCGCGCCGCTGACGAACCACCGTCGTTCCGTGGCCGCACTGACGATGTGCCGGTGAACGCGGCCCGGACTGCGGCCGCGGTGGCGCTGAAGTACTCGGGTGGTTCGATGAAGCCCCACTCATGGAATGTCCGGCCGTGGGTGAGGGCGCGCCGGTAGCCGAAACAGGCGAGGTAGAGCGTCCGGATGTACATGACCGCCTCGAGCCGGTCGAGTTCGTCGGCGGTCGGCTCGATGTGCCGGCGGTAGGCGTTGACGGCAGCGTCGATCCACTCCTGGTTCGGCTGGCGTGGATGCCACGAACCCGTGCCCCACATCAGGTAAGCGAAGTCGGCGAGGCGCGGTCCGCGCCCGGACGCTTTCCAGTTGATCGCGACTGGCCCTTGTTCGCTCAGGACGGCGTGATCGGGGGCGTGGAGGAGATTTCCGTGGAGCAAGCCTTCCGGAAGGCCGTGGCCGTCGTCGGCCGAGCGCACCTGGTCGCGGAGCTGCTCGAATCGCTCGCGCTGCGCGGCCGCGACCTTCGTGTCGACGGCGTCGAGAAATGACAGGGCGCCCAGCAGGTCCTGGCGCGGCGTGCCCTCCCGGCTCGGGTCCTCACCACTCGCTCCACCCGGGCGGCTGGCGGAATCATCCGGCGGCAGCGCGTGCAGCCGTCCGAGCAACTCACCCATCATGGCGAACTTCGCGGCGCCGTCGGGGAGCTGGACGCCTTCGACGAACCGCGTCACGAGGACCGCGCTGCCATCGAAGTCGGATACGGCATCATCGACCGCCAGGCGCTCCGCGGGATAGTCCTGCCGCTCCAGGAATTTCAGGATCGCGGCGTCACCCTCAACACCGGCACGCGGCCGGGCGGGAGGAAACGCGCGGGCGACCCACGGGCTGCCGTCATTGCGGTCGATGCGGAACACATAGGTCTTGTGCACACTGAGCTTCGTCGCCGCGACCGGGTCAATGCCGTAGCAGTCCCGGAGATGGGCGACAAGCCGCTCCGCAACGGGCTCGTGGTGCATCCGCGCACCGAGATCCTCGAGATCCGTCAGCGCTTCGGTGTAGCGCTGCCCCGTCTCCTCGGCGTGGCGCCGGACGACCTTCTTGAAGCTGGCGTCCCTGGTCATGGACAAGCCTCCCCTTGACACCCTCGTCCCCCAGCGACGCGGTGTTGGAAGATGGCCTGCGGCATTGACGACCGAGAGGGCGAATCCCCTTTGCCAAAGGAACCCCGGCTGGGGCGGACGTTCCACAGCTCGGCGACCGGTCGCCGCCGTGAACAAACTCTTCCTGATGCGCTCGGTCTTCGTCAAGCGCCGCACCCGCTGACGCCCATGAGCGCCAGTGACCTTGCTGCCGTCGGCAAGCTGCAAACTGATCCGGAGGGACTGCCGCTCCACAAGCGTGTCCCTCGGCCTAGCGGGCACCGGGCCGTCGTCGAAGCCAGGGGCATCGGGCCGGATGAGGCGGGTCACGAAGAATTCGAAACCGCTGCTGTAGGCCCATACGCCGGTGATCGCGATCGCGGTCTGCGCGGACCGGTCGAACTGCAGGGTGCTGATCGGCACGAGGGCAGGAAATTCCGTCTCCGGCGGGTCCCATGGACGAGGCACCCTGCGTGCCAGCGTCAGGACCGGTGGTCGCTTGCGGAAGGAGCGCATGACATCAGCCTTTCACCGCGTGGCCTGACCGGACATGTCCCAGCCCGGCCAGAGCGCGCCTCGGTTTACGCCGTCCTCCGGTTTGTGATCTTGGGCGATAAGAGGACGCCAGGCACGCAGGACGGGCCAGCGCGTCTTGCCCTGGTTCTCCCGGCTCGGGGAAGGTGGCCGGGTCGTGGATGACTTGCAGAAGCGACCGTGGGGCGCATCCGACGGGCACGTCATCGACCGTCATGGTCTTCACTGGCTCATCGGGTTCGAAGATGAGGAGACCGGCTGAACGCCAGCCGCGGCGCCGTGAACGCACGGCAGCCGGCTCGGTCCGGATGGCGGCCGAGAGCGATGCTCGTCACGATGCCTCCCTGGCCGTGCCGCCGAACGAGAAGCCAATCGCGTTGAGCTGCTCGCGTCCCTCCGGAGTGATGTCGGCCGGCGCCCAGGCGGGGCTCCAGGTCCATTCGATCGTCAGCTCGCGTGCCAGCGTGCCGACCACCGCGGTGCGGGCCTGGTCCTCGATTATTTTGGTCAGCGGGCAGGCCGGGGAGGTTCTGTGACGGGATCGGGCATACGCGCTCCGGATACGCCGGGCGGGCCGCCCGCCGCCCGACGGAGTAAAGCCGGGGTCAGCCGAGGGTGAAGGGGTCGCGGGTGCCGCCGGTGAGCTCGACCCAGATCGCCTTTTCTTCGAGGTACTCGTCGATGGCGTGGATTCCGTTCTCCCGGCCGAGCCCGGACTGTTTGAAGCCGCCGAACGGTACCGAGGGAGCGACGACCCGGTAGGCGTTGATCCACACGCTGCCGGCCTTGATGCGGGCGGCTACCCGGTGGGCGCGATGGACGTCCTTGGTCCAGACCGCTCCGGCCAGGCCGTAAGGCGTGTCGTTGGCGAGCTTGATGGCCTCGTCCTCGTCGGTGAAAGTCAGGGCGGCTAGCACCGGGCCGAAGACCTCCTCTTTGAAGACGGTGGACTCGGGTGTGATGCCGGTGAGCACGGTCGGCTTGACGAACAGACCGCCGAGACCGCTGTCGGCGGCACCCCCGTAGGCGACGGTGGCGCCTTCATTCCGGGCCGTCTCGAGATAGCCCAGGACCTTCTGGTACTGCGGCTCGTTCGCGACCGGCCCCATCTCGGTGTCCGCGCCGTTCGGGTCGCCCAGCTTGATCCTCGCGGCGCGCTCGGCGATCAGCCGGATGAGCTCGTCGTGCACGTCGGCGTGCACGATCAGCCGGGACCCGGCCATGCAGGTCTGGCCGGTGGCGGCGAACACGCCCGCCACGATCCCGTTGGCTGCCGCGGCGAGGTCGGCGTCGGCGAAGACGACCTGCGGCGACTTGCCGCCCAGTTCCAGCGTCACCTTGTTAATGTTCTCCGCGGCCGCCCGGGCCACGGCGCGGCCCGTCGCGGTCGAGCCGGTGAACGCGACCTTGTCGACCCCTGGGTGCGAGGCGAGAGCGGCTCCGGTCTCGCGGGATAGGCCGGTGACGACGTTGACCACGCCGGGCGGGAACCCGGCCTGCTCGATAAGCTCGGCGAAACCGAGCGTCGAAACGGGTGAATGCTCCGAGGGCTTGATCACCACCGTGCAGCCCGCCGCTAGCGCCGGCGCGACCTTCCAGGTCATCAGCAGCAGCGGGGAGTTCCACGGGGTGATCGCCGCGACCACCCCCACCGGCTCGCGCCTGGTATAGACGAGGTAGTTGGGGTTGGGCGACGGAATCTGCCGTCCTTCGATCTTGTCGGCCAGGCCGGCGAAGTACTGGTACCACCCGCCCAGCCCGTTGAGCTGCCCGATCATCTCCCGGTAGAGCTTGCCGGAGTCGTTGACCTCGAGGCGGGCCAGGCGCTCGGCGTTTTCCGCGACGACGTCGGCCAGCCGGCGCAGCAGCGCGGCCCGCGCGAACCCGGTCATCGCGCCCCACTCGCCGTCCAGGGCCGCGCGGGCGGCGGCCACTGCGGCGTCGACATCAGCCGGGCCGCCGTCGGGCACCACGGCCCACGGACGGCCGGTGTAGGGGTTCTGCGATTCGAATGTCGCCCCGGACTCCGCGTCGACGGCCTTGCCGCCGATTAGCATACGGAAGTGCTCGAGCTCGCCTGCCATGCTGCGTCCTCCTCGATCTCATCACTTCGGGGCAGCGATCCGCCGCTCAGGCCGGCCGCCACGTGGCTAGCCCTGCACCCGGCCAGTCGACAGGTCCATCCGCAGCGGCACCACGTCGCGCTGGCTGTCGGCGTAGGAGCGGGGCGTCACCCCGAAGTAGCGCTTGAACTCGTTGACGAAGTGCGACAGGCTCGAATACCCCACGGTGCGGGCGATCGCTCCGACGTTCAGCTCACCTTCCACGAGCAGCTCGCGCGCGCTCCATCCGGACGCCCTTGATGAACTGGTACGGCGACATACCGGTGATGTCACGGAACAGGTGGGCGAACGCCGACGGGCTGAGGCACACGAAGTCGGCTAGATCGGCGATCGTCAGCTGGTCGGCCAGATGGCCGCGGATATAGCCGATGGCCCGGGTAACCGGGTCGTTCTGGTATTCCGACGTGGCCGCGTCGAGCAGAAGCCGCCACTGCTCGGACTGCAGGACCCGGTAGATGATCTCCGACAGGTACATCGGCGCCAGGACCCGCCGGTCCGGACCGACCGTAGCGGCCCTCAGGAACCGCAGGATCGCTCCGGCTGTGTTCGCGTCCAGCGGGGTCACGCGAGCCGGGACCGCTCGCCTCCCGAGCGTCGACCGGCTCGCCGGCCGGCGGAACGTCGTGGTGGTGTGCTCTCGCAGGTCCGCGGAAACCCGCCGGACGATCGCCGGGTCTATCTGCAGGACGAACGACAAGAACGGCTTCTCGACGGTCGCCTCCAGGATTTCTGCCTCGAAGCGCATGCCGCGGCTCAGCACCAGGTAATTGAAGGGGTCGTAGCAGTAGGTGCAGCCGTCAATCGTCACTGCTTTGCGTCCCTGGGCGACCACGCACAGCGACAGGGCGTGAACCTCGCTCCACTGCGGGACCACCGGGGCCTCGAACCGGTACATCGTCAGGCCAGGCCAGTCGGTGGTATTCAGGCCGATCCTGCGGGCCCGGGAATTCAGCTCCGCGATCAGGTCGCCGGCCCGCAGCCGCTCCTCGGTGGCCAGCCCGGCCAGGGCCGTCCTGTCGTCACCGTCCACTCGACGTCCTCCCCCTCCTATGTACACCGGCGGCGCGTCGGCCGCTACCCCCCGTCCCGAATCCTCTGGCCTGCGCCGTCACGCGCCGCGCCCTGCCACCGCCCTCGCGTGTGCCCCCGGTATTCAGTACGTGATGCCGGGGAACTGCTCGCGGGCCTGCTCAAGTTCGTCGGCCCATTCGCGGGGCCAGCCGAAAGCGCGGGCGGCCTGGCCGCTCATGTCGGCGGCGGCAGCGCCGCTGGTGAAGTGGAGGTACTCGCCCCAGTTCATCCGCCGCGTGTAGCTGCCCTCGGAGTCGCGCGGAAAGTGCCGGGCCAGCTCTCCGAAGAACCTGTTCATGACCTGCGCCCGCCCGCAGTCCCGCCATAGGGGATAGAACCAGTCGCGGAACCAGCGGGTCCCCCGACGAGGGAAATCGTCGGTGTTGCGGGTGAACTGGCGGTAGACGCCCTTGGCCTCGCGATCCATGCCCAGCGCCGTGTAGAGGTCATAGATATAGAACTCGGCCCACTTGCTGTCGCCCCAGATCTCATACGCCGGTGAGCCGTGGACGCCGTTGTTCGCGCTCTCCACGGAATGCCCGATCTCATGAGCGGGCAGCTCGCGAGCGAGGGTGTTGCCCTCCCGCCAGGTATCCAGCCCGCAGTCGCTGACGTTGTGGTGATCGTGGACCGGGCTGACGTAGTAGCCCGCGTGGCCGCCGCCGTGCCGCCCGGCGTGGTGGATGGAGTAGATGCGCGGGTCGAACCCGAACGCGTCGCCGTAGGTTGCCTTGGAGTACTGCCAGGTCAAATTGATGAACTGGGGCAGCCACCGGATCTCAGCCCGGCGTACGTCGGGATCCACGTAGATCGCGCAGTGCTCGTCGCTGTGGTACAGCCGGAGCAGCTGACGGTGGTCGAACCAGTGCTCCTGCCAGGTGGGCGGCGGGTCAGCCAGCTGACGCTCCGACTCTGCCTCCACCAGGTCCTCATATCCTCCGCACTGCGTGACGGGCAGACGCGGGTAACGGGAAAGGCTGCTGTCCCACGCCGCGCGCGTGCAGCGCAGGTAAGCGGTGCCCCGCCGGGTCTCGTTGAGCTTCGCATGCCGGCAGCCTGCGCAGAGCCCTGGCTCCGCATCCAGCTTCAGCCACGCAGCATCAGGCGGCCGTTCAGGCATGAGACGCAGAATATGCCTGTGTGCCGGTCTCGGCCCGGGCGGGATCCCGGCCACCGGATTGTGCCGGCGGCCGGGATCCTTCGCTGCTCGAAGCCTGGGTGCACCTCGTCGTCTGGGTCCGCTGCTCAGCGGATGTACAGTTCGTCCGCGTCGTACTCGGTGAACTCCATGTTCGACGTCACATCGGTCAGGCCGAGCGCCTGGAACGCGGGGAAGAGCTGCTCGGCCGACCACCGGTCCTGGTGCGCCTTGGACTCCCACATGGTCACCACGCGGAGCCCGCTGGAGTCCGCGCCCGCCGCCCAGGCGAGCAGTCCGTCGATGTCCTGGGGCGGATTGTGCTTGGCGGCGACCGCGCGGAAGCCCTCGATCGTGACCCCGGGCGTCGTCGCGACGTGGATGTGTGCCCTGTTGTCCTGCCTTTCCTGAGTTTGTGCTGGCAGGAAGGACGCTACGGGAAAGCCCGGGTCCGGCCATCCGGGGAATTACTCACTGGAGTACTCATTCACCGCCGGCTTGGGTACTTATAGAAGGCTCGCGCCATGCTCGCCGCTGGCCGCGATCTCAGCCAGGTGCAGATCCAGCTGCCCCTCGTAGAGTGCCTCGGTCGCGTCCGCCGCGGCGGCGTGCAGCCGCCGCTGCTCCGCGGCGCTCAGCCGGGCGGCCACCGCCGAGCGGACCAGCGCGTGCGAGAACCGGTGATCACCGGGACGGTCCCCGGCCACCAGGAACCCGGCCGCCCGGCACTCATCCAGCGGGCCGAGCAGGGCCAGCACAGGCACGTCCAGGATCGCGGCCACGACGCCGGCCGAGAAGCTGTTGCCTGCCACGGCGGCGGTCTGCACCAGCACCCGGGCGGGATCCGACAGCCGCGCGAGCCGGTGGGCCGTCGCCTCCGCCACCCGTCCCGGCACCGACCCGCCTTCCCCGTCTTGCTCGCCGCGCCGCTGCTCGGCGAGCATGCGGGCCAGCTCGCGGACCAGGAACGGGTTGCCCCCCGTTTCAGAGTGCACCGCACCGACCGCCTCCGCCGAGGCCGGCAGCCTGGCGGCGAGCAGCAGATCCCCGACCGCGCTGGCGGGCAGGCCGCGAAGGTCCACTCGTTCGGTGTTGGCATCCGCCGACAGACGCGGCAGCAGCCCGGCGTTCGTGTCACCGGGGGCCGCCGATTCCCGGTAGGTCGCCAGCACCAAGATGTGCGTCCCTCGCAGCTGGCGCACGACATCGGCGAGTTATCGGCGCCCTAGTGGTGAGCAGCATCGCCGGGAACCCGTCATTTCGGGTCAGCGGGACGGCGGTGGTTGTACAGCCGACCGGCCCACAGGTAGCTGGCGAGGGCGATGCCGGCACTCCAGGTGAGGGCGGCGACGATGGTGCCGGTGCCGAGCGGAGCGCCGGTGAGCAGTTCGCGGACAGTCTGGGTGACGGGGGTGAAGGGCTGGTATTCGGCGAACTGGCGCAGCCCGGCCGGCATGGTGCGGGTGGGGACGAATCCGCTGCTGAGGAAGGGCAGCAGGGTCAGGAACATGGGGGTGTTGCTGGCGGTCTCGACGCTCTTGGCGGCCAGGCCGAGCGCCGTGGACAGCCAGATGAGCGCGAAGGCGAACAGCACCAGGACACCGATGGCCGCCAGCCAGGCGAGCGGGCCGGCGCTGGACCGGAATCCGACCGCAAGAGCGACTCCGAGCACGATGGCGACGCCCACCAGGGTCTGGATGAGGCTGCCGATCACGTGGCCGGTGAGCACCGCGGCACGGGCGATAGCCATGGTGCGGAAACGGTCGATGATGCCCCCGGTCATGTCCATGGCCACCGAGATCGCCGTGCCCAGCGAGGCCGAGGCCACGGTCACGATCAAGATGCCAGGCACGACGTAGGTAAGGTAAGCGCCCCGGCCGCCGTGGCCGCCATTGAGTCCGGCGCCGAGCTGGCCGCCGAAGACGTAGACGAACAGCAGCAGGAACACGATGGGCATGCCGACGAGCATCAGGGTCATCGACGGGTAACGCAGCTGGTGTTTGATATTGCGGCGCAGCATCGTGGCCGAGTCGCCGATGGTGTAGGCGAGAGCGCTCATCGCTGCAGGGCTTTCTCGTCGGCGGGGTCACCAGTGGTGGGGTGGCCGGTGACGGCGAAGAACACGTCGTCCAGGTCAGGGGTATGGATCGAGAGCTCATCGACCTCGATCGCGGCGTCGTCGAGACGGTTGAGCAGGGCCCGCAGCGAGGTGAGGCTGCCGTCACCGGGCACCTGCAGGGTGAGGTTTTCCTCATCCGCGTCCGCCTCGGTCAGCAGGTGGGCGGCCCGGTTCAGCGGATCGGGTCCGGCGAACCGCAGCAGGACATGCCCGCCGGGGATCCGTCGTTTGAGCTCGGTGACGGTGCCGTCGGCCACGATCCGGCCGTGGTCGAGGACCGCGATCTGGTCGGCGAGCTGGTCGGCCTCGTCGAGGTACTGAGTAGTGAGCAAGATGGTGACCCCCCCGGCGGCCAGCTCGCGGATGAGCTGCCACATGGTGCGCCGGCTGCGCGGGTCCAGCCCGGTGGTGGGCTCGTCGAGGAATATCAGGCGCGGATGGCCGACGAGGGTCATGGCCAGGTCGAGGCGGCGCCGCATCCCGCCGGAATAGGTGGACAGCGGCCTTCGCGCCGCGTCAGTCAGGTCGAACTGCGCCAGCAACTCGGCCACCCGCCGGCGGCCCGTGGTGCGGGGCAGGTGGCGCAGGTTCGCCATCAGCCGCAGGTTCTCCTCGCCGGTGAGCAGATTGTCCACGGCGGAGAACTGCCCGGTCACGCCGATCGCGGCCCGCACCGCGTCCGGATCGCCGGTCACGCTGTGACCGGCGACGAAGATCTGGCCAGCGTCGGCTCGGATCAGGGTCGACAGGATCCGTACCATCGTGGTCTTGCCGGCTCCGTTCGGACCTAGCAGGGCAAAGATGCTGCCCTCGGTCACGGTGAGATCCACGTCGTCCAGGACGACCTTGCCGCCGTAGGACTTACGCACTCCGCTCGCCTGGATTGCGGCGGTGGATGAACAACTGCTCATGGGTCCTCGTCTCAGTGCCGGTAACGGCCGGGGTTAGTAGTCGCCGGGGAGGTCGCCGGCGTCGCGCAGTGCCTCCCGGCGGGCCTTCCACTCGAGTTCCAGGGCTGGCAGCCGCTCCACCAGGAAATCGGCGAACGCCGCCCACTCCAGCAGCACCGCCCGCCGCCGGGGTGACGTGCCGGCCAGCAGATCGAGGCCTTCCCGCGCCAGATCGGCCTGCTCCTGGTACTCGGTTGTGTCGAACCCCATCACCCTGGGCCCGGTGAGATCGATGCGCACCCGGTCCATCCGTTCCCCCGCGGCTCGGGACCGCCGGAGCATCCCCAGGTTCTCCAGGGCGCTGACCGCACCGGCGATCGCGCTGCGGCTGGCCAAGAGCGCCTCGGCCAGCTCCGCGATGCTCTGCTCCCGCGGCTCGCACACCGCCAGATAGCCCAGGAGGCGGCCCACCATCGGCGCCATCCCGTAACGGCGCGCCCAGAAACGGCCCGCGTGGTCGGCAAAAGTGATCTCGGCATCGGAAGGCATGTACAGAACTTACAAGCAAACCAGAGATAACACAAATCTGTGTTATCTCAGCTGGCCGCCCAGGAAGTACCGTTGGCCGGATGGGCAGCGAGCGCCGTACCCCGAAAGCGCCGGCGGGTGGGCGGGCTCGGCTGGGGCGGGACTTCTGGCTCTACTTCAGCGGGCAGGCCGTCTCCCAGCTAGGCGGCTCGTTCACTACCTTCGCCTTGCCGCTGCTGGTGTTCAAGCTGACGCACTCGGCCACGAACCTGGCGCTGACCACCGTCGCGGAGTTCGTGCCCTACGTGCTGTTCGGTCTCCTGCTCGGCGCGGTCGTCGACCGGTTCGACCGCAAGCGTCTCATGCTGGCCAGTGACATCGCCCAGGCGCTCGTGATCGCCGTGATCCCCGTCCTGGCGATCGGCGGGGTGCTGCGGGTCGCGGACATCTATGCCGTGACCTTCGTGCAGTCGACGCTCGGGATCATCTTCGACTGCGGGGAGTTCGCGGCCATCCCCTCGCTCGTCGGCGAGCAGGAACTGGTCACGGCCAACGCCCGCATCATGGCGACGAACAACGCCGGCCAGATCCTCGGCCCCGGGCTGGCCGGCGCGCTCGTGGCTTTCGTGCCGGTAGCGGACCTGCTGTTCGTGGACGCCGGCTCCTTTCTCCTCTCCTCGGGCTGCCTGGCCCTGATCCGCCGCAGCTTCAACGCCGCCACCCCGGCCGGGCGCCCGGCCGGGGTGGCGGTCCGGGCCCTGCTCGCCGACGTGCGGGAGGGTCTGGCCTATGTGTGGTCCAACCCGGTACTGCGCTCCATCTCGATCATGATGGCCCTGATCAACCTCGTCGCCGCGACGGCCGACTCCCAGCTCGTCCTGTTTGCCCGGCGTGCCCTGCACGCCACCAACTCCGAGATCGGCTTCCTGTATGCCGCTGGTGCCGTCGGCGTCGTCGCGGTCAGTCTCATTGCCGCGCCGATCCGCCGGCGTGTCTCCTTCGCGGTCACCGCCCTCGGCGCCCTCGTCCTCACCGGGTTGACCATGACCGCCATGGCCCTGGCCGGCTCCTATGCGGCCGCACTGGTCCTGTGGGCGGCGTCCTCGGGCTTTGGCATGCTGCTCAACATCAACACCATCGCCCTGCGCCAGGCGATCGTCCCGCCCCAGCTCTACGGGCGGGTGGTCAGCGTCGCCCAGGTCCTGGCCTGGTCGGCCATGCCCCTCGGGTCGCTCGCCGGGGCGGCCGCCATCAACCTGAGCGGGAGTGTCGCCGGCGTCTACGCGGTCATCGGCGGTCTCATCGCCGCTATCGCCCTCGCCTTCGCCTTCAGCCCGGTCGCCCACGGGGACCGCTACCTCGCCGAGGCGGCCGAGCGGCGGGCCAGCCAAGACTGACCGTGAGCGGAGCACCAGCGCGCCTAACGTTAGCCCGCCGGCAGCTCGAACTGGACCCGGGCTATCTGCTCGGCCAGCGGGCCGAGCCGGGCCCGGTACCGGTTGTGCTCGGCGTCCAGGTCGTAGGCCCGGTAGGACGCCTCGTCGGTGAAGTCGGCGACGATCGCGAAGCTCCAGGTGCCATCCCGGAGGCCGAGGTCGTCACCGAGGGTGTAGCTGACCGTGCCCGGGCATTCCAGGTTCCGGAATCCGTCCTGGATCGCCGCCACCTCCGCGGCGTCGGCTCCGGCCTTCAGCTTGACGAGAACGACGTTCCTGATCACGGCCTCATCTTAAGGAACCAGACCGGGGCCCACGAATCGGTGCCGGAAATTCGTAGCGTCGTTCATTTTCGCGCTTGTTCTCGTCCGCCTGGCAATAGTTCTCAGTCAATGAGAAGGCGTGAAACGAGTCCGCCGGGGACCATCCGGGGGAGTACCTAGCAAATGGCCGCGTCGCCCTCCCGCCATCTGCGCCGACCGGAGTCGATGTTCCGTACCACGGCAAGCGGACGGTATTACTGGGGTATTCCGTTACCGTTAGTAACCGTGGCGGTACGGAACGAAGTCTTTTCGCATCCCTTCCGTTGCGCAAAGAAAGATGTCAGCGGCGGCCGGAGTCAATCCGATACCAAATCACTACGCGATGTTTTACCTGAGCCGAATAAATGCGGGGTCCTATCAGCTAGTGTATTGCCCGTATTGTCAGGAGATCGTGAGGAGTGAGCCGATGGCTGGATCGGACACGGTGAGTGATCACCACGGGTCGTCGAGGGCCCAACGGTCGTTCATCGACCTGCAGGGCTGGCTACTCCAGCAGCGCTTCTTTACCAGTACTTTGCTGCCGGCCATGCCGCGCCAGCTTCGCTGGGCACTACGCCGCGTGTACTTCGCGCCGGTGGACCTGATGGAGCGGTTCCGGGGCGACCACGACGCCATGGTGCCACCCTACGCCGAGCGCTTTACCGGCTTCACGGGGTACGACTACGTCAACAGCGGTCAGCACCTCGTCGAGGTGCTGACCGGCTACGCGGGCCTGCAGGCCGACAGCAATATGCTCGATATCGGCTCGGGGATCGGGCGCCTCGCCGTTCCGCTGACCAAGCTGATCACCGCCCCCGGCTCCTATGACGGGCTCGAAATCGTCGAGCGGGGCGTGCGCTGGTGCTCGACCAAGATCACGCCCGGGTATCCGCATTTCCGGTTTACCCACGCCAATATCTTCAACGCCGAATACAACCCGGGCGGGACGGTCAAAGCCGCCGAGTACGTGCTCCCTTACGACGACGCCAGTTTCGACGTCGTATGCCTGTTCTCGGTTTTCACCCACATGCTCACCGCCGACGTGGAACGCTACGTCGCCGAGATCAGCCGGGTCCTGCGGCCCGGCGGCCGGGTGGCGGCCACGTTCCTCATCATTAACGACGAGACGACGAAGTCGATGCACGCCGGGAACGGCATCTACAACTTCGCCTACCACGAGGGCCCGCAGTGGCTGTTCGAGGAGGGCATGGCCTGCCCCGAACTAGCGGTCGCATATGAGGAGGCGTACGTCAAGGACCTGTACGCCAAAAACGGCCTGGACGTCAGCGGCTTCTACCTCGGGCCGTGGAGTGGCCAGCCCGTCATGCCGGCCACCGGGCCCCACGGCCAGGACCTCGTCGTCGGCACCAAGCGGTAGAGGGACCCACGAGGCGGGCGTCGTGCTCGATCGGCGCGAAGGTCTGCCTGGTCGTCGCCGGACTGGTGATTCGTCGTGAGCCCGGTTCGTGCGGGGTAAAAAAGATAATGCCGTCGGCTGCCGGTCCGACCGTCATGACGAGGTCCCCGCAGCCCGGTGGCCGAGCTCACCAGCCGCGCCCCCTTGCGGCGCACCGGTGCCGCGCTGACCAGCTGAACCAATCCCGGCGGGGCTGCGGTAGAGGCGAATGGCAGTGATGCCCCCACGACGGTGGCGGTGATCGGCGCAGGGATCATCGGGTCGGCGATGACCCGCGATCCGCTTGACGTCTTGTCGCAGCGGGAGC
This sequence comes from Actinomycetota bacterium, assembly GCA_003161205.1. The sequence continues at coordinate 15,281 of PMOU01000554.1, forward strand.
GCGAGGTGCTCGCCCTGATGGCGAGGGCGCGTCCAACGCCCCGGCATCGTCCGCAGCATCTTGACCAATGCCGGAGAGCGAAACCGAGCACCGGCGGGTGCTGGCCGTGCTCCGATTCCTCGAAACCCGCTGAGGTATCAGCCGGAGGCCAGCAGCCTCCTTACTAAGGGACGCTGATCGGAGTCCAGTTCCGGAAGACACAAGCGGACCCGGTCGAGAAGCTGGACAGCAGGCGGCACGAGCGTCACTAAGCCGCAAAGCTGGAAGGAAGCGAGGCAAGAACGATGACAGAGATTCTGGCGGCGAAGACATCGCTTCCCGGATGGCAGCGGCCGGGCACGTTCGATACCTTCCGCGCCGAGGCGCTGTTCGCGTCGGCTCTGCAGCCCTCCGGGTCGCCCTCTTCCGAGCAGGTCCGGCGCGGCGTCGCGACGACGCTGCGGCAGTTGCGAATCGGCGGCTGTGCGGCGCGGATGGCCGCCGAATTCGGTGACCACCCGGACACTGCAGTAGCCAGGATGAGCTGGGCGCTGGCGACGATCCGCGCGGTCTACCCGCCGCCGCCGGCGAGCCCGGCTCCCAGCCTGCGGCCACTCGTTTTCGCGAGCTCATCGTGGCGCCACGGGTTGAGCTCCGGCCACCCCCGGACGCGGAAAATTCCCGAGACCGAACGGCCACCGCGATGACGATCGTGAACCTAGGCATTTCCCACCGGATCGCCTCGCCGGAGATACTCGAGAAGCTGGCTGTTCCGCCCGCACAGCGCGGCAGCGTGCTGGCCCGGCTGTGCGCCGTGCCGGCCGTCGATGAGGTGGCCGTCTTGTCCACCTGCAACCGGGTCGAGGTCTACGCGGCCGCGCACGGCCCGGCCAGACCGGTGGCCCTTGCGGTCGCGGACGTACTGGCCGCCCATGGGCGGGTGGAGACCGGCGACGTCCTGCGGCTGGCCCGCATCCGCGTCGACGGCGCGGCCGCCGAGCACTTGTTCACGGTCGCCTGCGGGCTGGATTCGATGGCCATCGGTGAGGACCAGATTGTGGCCCAGATCAAGGATGTGGCCCGCGCGGCCGCCGCCGCGGGCACCTCCGGCCCGGCCATCACCGGACTGATCGACGCCGCGCTACGGGCCAGCAAGCAGGCCCGCACACAGACCACGATCAGCCGCGAAGGCATCTCGCTCACCCGGGCCGGCCTCGAGCTCGCCGATGCGCACCTGGGCGGGCTCGCCGCCCGCAGTGCGGTCGTCGTGGGCACCGGGAGCACGGGCAAGCTCGCGGCCCGGCTGCTCCGCGAGGCCGGGGTGGGGCGGCTGTCAGTGGCCAGCCGCAGCCTGGAGCGAGCCGCCGGGGTAGCCGCAGGGGTGCAGGGATGGCCCCTGCGGACCAGCGACGTTCCCGCCGCGCTCGCCGACGCCGACATCCTGGTCACCGCCACCGGCGGGGCCGCCCCCGTCGTGCTCACCAGCCATGTGCGCGCCGCGCGGGCACAGGCCGGCCAGCCGCCGCTGTTCGTCCTTGACCTGGGCATGCCGCCCGACGTGGACCCCGCCGTAGGCCAGCTTGATGGCGTCACACTCGTCGACCTCGCGGCCCTCGGCCGCCACCTGGCCGACCGGGCTATGCCGGGCCAGATCCCGCAGGTCCGCGCCATCGTGACCGCCGAGGCGGCAGCGTACGCCGACCGGCTGGACCAGGCGATCGCGGCGCCTGTTATCGCTGCGATGCACGCGCAGATCAGGCAGCTCGCGGACGCCGAGCTAGCCCGGCTGCGCGACCGGCTCCCGGACCTCAGCGACCAGCAGCAGGCCGAGATGGCGGCCACCATCTACCGCATCTTGCGCAAGATCCTGCACCAGCCGACAGTACGGGCCAAGGAGTTCTCCACTGGCCCGAACGGGCCTGTTTATCTCGATGCGCTCCGCCAGCTCTTCGACCTCCGTACGGAAGAGGCTGGAACATGAGCTCCGGGCGCCCCTGTCCGCTGCGGCTGGGCACCCGCGGGAGTCCGCTCGCGCTGGCTCAGGCCCGCGAGATCGCCCACCAGTTGCATGCGCGGTGCGGCAGGACAGCCGTCCTGGTCACGGTGGCCACCCCTGGAGATGAGTCGACCGCGCCGATCGAACGGCTCGGTACGACCGGAGTATTCACCACTACCTTGCGCGAGGCGCTGCTGCATGGCGCAGTCGACCTCGTCGTCCACTCCGGCAAAGACCTGCCGACGGCGCCGGTACCGGGGCTGCAGGTAGCGGCGTTCCCAGCCCGTGAGGATCCGCGAGACGCCCTGATCTGGCCCGGCGGGGCCAGCCTCGACGCCTTGCCGNNCGCGGGAACGTCGACACCCGGCTGCGCAAGCTTGCCAACGGCGAGGTCGACGCCCTCGTGCTGGCGATGGCGGGACTATCGAGGCTCGGCCTCCTCGGCAGTCGCGTCACGCCTCTCGACCCGTCGCTGCTGATGCCCGCCCCGGCGCAAGGCGTGCTGGCCGTCGAGTGCCGCACCGATGACCCGGATACCGCGGCCCAGCTCAGCACCTTGGACCACCCGCCGAGCCGGGCCGCGGCCATCGCCGAACGCGGCTTCCTGGCCGCGCTCGGCGTCGGCTGCAGCGCGCCGGTGGGCGCCCTGGCCGAGCCGACCGCGGCGGCGACCGGCGAACCGGAGGTGCGGCTGTCGGGCGTTATCGCTGCCCCGGACGGCTCCTCGGTGCTCCGGGCCCAGCTGACCGGTGCGGCAGGCGACGGTGACGCGCTCGGCCATCGGCTGGCGCGGACGCTGCTCCAGCAGGGCGCCGCTGCGCTGCTCGACCGCTGTCTCCTCGTCACGGCCAAGAACGGCGGCAACTAATTTATTGCCATTCGGCTGGTCAGGGGTGGATCCCGTGGGAGATCTCCCGCACCTGCTCAAACACGCCGTTGATCCGCTCGGCGATGTGCGCCAGTCCGCTCGCCAGCGGGAACCTCCACCTGTGCCTCCTCCGCGGTGGCCACCAGCGACGCGGCTTGCGCGGCGCTGGCCTTTCCCCGCTGGCCCGTCGTGATAAGAGCCAGAACGATCACGGCCAACCCGCAGCCGGCAATGATCCACCAGCCGGGACGGGTCGCGGCGGCGAACCCCGAGCGCAGCGTTCCGTGCAGGTTCGCGGCCAGCACCGACCCCATGACCGCCACGCCGAGCACCATGCCGACCTGGCGGCTGGCCGACGCGATCCCGGCCGCGACCCCGGCTTGTTCCCTGGGCATCCCGGACACCGCGGAGTTCGTGATCGGCGCGTTCACCATGCCCGTTCCGACGCCGAACACCAGATAGCTCACGATGAGGTAACCCGCTGACGTGGACGCGGTCACGGCGGTCAGCAGGACGCCGCCGGCCATCAGCCCGGCCCCGGCGACCAGCAGCGGTATGCGGGTTCCGCGCCTGGCGACTATCCGGCCCGCCACCGGAGCGCACACCGCCATCGCTGCCGCCATCGGAAGCAGGAACAACCCGGCGATCAGCGGCCGATAACCGCGGACCTCCTGAAGGTACAGCGTGTTGAGGAACAGGAACCCGCCGAGCGCGCCCATCGCGCTCACCGCGGTCAAGGTCGCGCCGGAAAACGGCAGGCTGCGGAAGAACCTGAGGTCGACCAGCGGCTCCCGGCGGCGGGGCTCATAGAGGAGGAAAACGGTCAGCGCGATCACCGCGACGGCGAAGAAGGACAAGATCCTCGCCGATCCCCAGCCGTAGGCCGGGCCCTCGATAACCGCGTAGGTCAGCGACCCGAGCAGCACGATTACCAGCAGCTGCCCAATCGGATCCAGCCGCCTAGGCCGCGGCGCCTTTGATTCCGGCACGAACAGGGCGGTGAGGACGATCGCCGCGATCCCGACCGGGATGTTCACCCAGAACACNNACCGCCTGCAGCATCCGGAACGCCACCAGCCAGCCCAGCCCGGGAGCAACGCTGCACAGCAGCGAGCCGAGCGTGAACAGCGCCAGCCCGGCCTGGAAGGTGCGCCGTCGCCCCACCCGGTCCGCCGTCGACCCGGACAGCATCAGCAAGCTCGCGAGCACCAGCGAGTACGCGTCGATCGTCCACTGCAGGCCGGAGACCGACGAGTGCAGCTCCCGGCCGATGGACGGCAGCGCCACGTTCACGATCGTCGCGTCCAGGCCGACGATGAACAAGCTCAGGCAGCAGATGGCCAGCACCAGGTACCGGCGCCGCCGGCTCAGCCCAGACACGAAGATTACCCCGCTCTAGCGTCACGAGTCGTCCTTAGTTGCTACCTGACAACTAACGACCGGCGTCGCTTATGCCTCGCCAGCTCGCCTTACCGCAGGCTGCCTACGGTCCGGGACAGCAGGTCTTCGAAGGCTATTCAGGCCGCCGGGCCGCCCACACGGTCCTGGCGGTGCGGACGGCGAGGTCGTCGCGTCGCAGCACGCCGTGGGGTCCGTCGCTGTCGATGAGGGTGTCGAGCACGGCCAGATCGGCGGCGCTCAGCCGGCCGTCGAGGTGGGACCGGATGCGCCGCAGGGTGGCCTGGGCGTAACGGCGGGCCGAGGGGGGCAGCGGCGGGGTCAGGCTGATGGCGGAGGGCCGTTCGGCCTCGATGGTGAAGCCGGCCCGGGACAGTCGCGGGCCCCAGTCGGAACCGAGATTCGGTACCCCGGCGGCGTGCCGTTCGGCCAGGGCGGCATGGCAGCGCGTCTCGAGTCCGGGGCGGCCGAGGCCGGGGTCGTCGGGCAGGAAGCGCGGGAAAGCGTCCATCTCGGCCGCGATCAGGAGTCCGCCGGGGCGGAGCGTGGCGAAGACCTTGGTGAGGACGCGGTCCGGATCGGCCAGGTGGTGCAGGGACGAGGACGCCCACACCAGGTCCACGGGTTCGATGACCGGCCACGCCTTGTCCAGGTCGGCCTGGACGGTGCGGACCTGGCCGGCCAGGCCGAGCGCGCGGGCTTTGCCGCTGAGACGGTCCAGCATCGGCGCGGACACGTCCACGGCGATCACGTCGGCCGGTCCGAAGCGCTCGAGCAGGGCGAAGACGCCGGTACCGGTCCCGCTGCCCAGGTCGAGGATCCGCCGGGGCGGCCGGTCAGCCGCCAGCTCGCGGATCCAGGCGGTCACGTCGGACAAGTAGGAGTGCAGGACCTCGGCGTCGAGGTCCAGGAGCCCGGCCAGCGCCGCCTCGTCGGCCCCGGCGGCGGGACGGTGCTGGTGGGTGTGGCTTTCCATGGTTGCACCCTACGTGGCCATGGCGGCGGCCCGCTCAACCGTCCGATGCCCTTATTGGCCTCGTGATAAGGGCAATTTCCCTGCTGACATTTCACCGCCTCTTCTTCCATATGTAGTCGATATCCGCGAGCGGTATCGGCGACGAAGACGGAAACGGGTAAACCGGCGAAATGTATCTGCGCCCGGAAAAGTCATGTCAATACGCTACACATTTGACAATATGCTGGCCGGCCCCGTCGTGCATTCAGTGTTTCTCGGTGTCGGTAGGCTGCGCTACTGCTAGCCTTTTGGCTTTCCCCAAGCCGACACGGAGGTACGGATTAAATGCTGCGCCGAATTTCTACCATCGCGGCCGCGGCGGCGATGCTGGCCCTCAGCGCGCTACCGGTTTCTGCGGCCACCCTGCATTCCAGCACCCACAAGATCTCTTTCCCGGGCCTGCATGGCGTTAGCGCCTGGGGCAATTACACGAAAAACGGGTCAAAGGTCAAGATTAACGTGTGCGTTGACGATACTGTTCGCAGTGTCTTCGCGGCTGGCGCGGTCACGCTGGAGTCAAATACAGCCAACACCAAGCACAACGAACTAGGCGCCGTGGACATCGGCTACCACCAGACCGTGTGCCGGAGCGAGACCCTGCTGTACAACGGTCACCTCCGCGTCTACACGTTCACCGCGAACAATGCCGGGAAGATCTCGGGGCGGAGCAAGACCAAGACGATTTACTGACCCTCGGGTCTCTGATCGCGATGCGGGCGGATCAGTGTGGCGGGCGGAGCGGCTTTCAGCCGCGGCCGCCCGCCCGGCCCGGCCCGGACTCCGCGCTAGTGCGGGATGCCGGAGACCAGGTCGCCCGCGCGGGCCAGCAGTGAGGTGCGCGCGGACCGGCGGGCCGATTCCAGCCGGTCCGCCGTGCGGTAGAGCGCGTAGAGGCCGTGGACGCCCGCCCACCGGGCTGGCTCGGGTTCCCAGCGAGGCGACCGGTGACCGACCCAGGGCAGGGCCGTCAGCGGGCTCGGGACGCCGCGGACCAGGTCGGCGAGCGTACGGCCGGCCAGGTTGGCGGCGGCCACCCCGTGGCCGGAGTAGCCGCCCGCCCAGCCCAGGCCGGTATCCGGATCCAGGGTGACGGTAGCGCACCAGTCCCGCGGCACCCCCAGCACCCCGCACCAGGCGTGCTCGATCCCGGCTGGCACCGCCGCGGGGAACATGCGGCGCAGGATCCGGCCGAGCTGAGCCACCGTCGAGGGCGCGATCGCGCCCTCGTGGTCCAGGGCCGAGCCGAAACGGTACGGGATGCCGCGGCCGCCGAGGGCGATCCGGCCATCCGGGGTGCGCTGCGCGTAGATGTACGCGTGGGCCTCATCGCTGAGCGTCTCCAAGCCGTCCCAGCCGATTTCTTTCCAGGCGTCGTCAGGCAGCGGACCGGTAATGATCATCGAGCTGTTCATCGGCAGCAGCGTCCGGTGCTGCCCGGGCATACCCGCGGTGAACCCTTCGGTGCACCGCAGCACATAAGGCGCGCGGACCTGGCCGGCCGGCGTGCGGGCCCGCCCCGGGGAGATCGACGTCACCGGGGTGTCCTCATACAGCCGCACCCCGGCGCGGGTGACGACCTCGGCCAGTCCCGCGGCCAGGTCAGCCGGCTGCACCCGGGCGCAGTGGGGGGAGTACAGGGCCCCGGCCGCACCCGTCACCCGGATCCGTCCGGCCAGCTCCTCTTGACCCAGATACCGAACGATGCTGGCTTCGTCCCCCCAGGCACGTTCCTGCTCCACGTGGTGGCGGAGCCGGGCGTCCTGGGCCGCGGAGGTCGCGACGGTGAGCGTGCCGCCCTTCACCAGCCCGGCGTCGATGCCCTCATCGGCGCAGACCCTGGCCACCTCATCGACCGTCTCGCGGAGCTGCCGCTCCAGCTCGCGGACGCCTTCGCGGCCCGGCGGGCGCCGGGCGTACCGGGAGCGCGAACCGGGCAAGGTGGCGGTCACCCAGCCGCCGTTCCGGCCCGATGCGCCGAATCCGGCGTATTTCGCCTCCAGCACGATGATCCGGAGCCCGGGGTCAGCTCGCTTGAGGTAGTAGGCGGTCCACAGCCCGGTGTAGCCGGCTCCTACGATGCAGACGTCGGCCTCGGCGCTGCCCGGCAGGCCCGGCCGCCGGGGCGGGCCCTGCGGCCGGCCGGCCCGCGCCTGCCACCAGTACGACACCGCCCCGTTGCGCACGCGAACCTCCCCGGACAGGCGCAGCACTGCTCGTTCGGAATAAATTATCTGAAAGCCGCTAAAAGTCGCACCTTGCCTGGGCGGAGCCCCGTCGGACGCGACCGCCAAGGTAGCGTCAGGGTATGCGACTTGGGGTGCTTGACGTGGGGTCTAACACGGTGCATCTGCTCGTGGTAGACGCCTACCCGGGTGCGCGGCCGATGCCCGCGTTCTCCCACAAGGCCGAGCTCAAGCTCGCCGCTCACCTGGAGGACGGAAGCTCGCTGTCCGGGCCGGGCGAGGACAGCTTGCGGGGCGCCGTCGAAGAGGCGCTGCGGATAGCGGAGGACAAGGGAGCGGAGGAGATAATCGCGTTCGCGACCTCGGCCGTCCGCGAGGCCGTGAACGGCGAGCAGGTCCTGGCCAGGATCCGCGAGCAGACCGGTGTGCAGATCAACGTGATGACCGGCCTGGAGGAAGCCAGGCTCACCTTCCTGGCCGCCCGGCGCTGGTTCGGCTGGTCCTCCGGGCGGCTGCTCGTGATCGACATCGGCGGCGGTTCGCTTGAGGTGGCGTCGGGTATCGACGAAGAGCCGGACGCGGTGGCCTCGCTGCCGCTCGGCGCGGGACGCCTCACCAGGTACTGGATCAGCTCTGAGCCGGCGTCGCCGCAGGAGGTGCGCCGCCTGCGCAAGCATGTCCGGGCGGAGATCGCCCGGGACACCGGCGGCATGCTGCGGCAAGGCGCGCCTGATCACGTGGTGGGGACCTCGAAGACCTTCCGGCAGCTGGCCAGGATCGCCGGGGCGGCACCGTCCGGCGAAGGCCCCTACGTCAAGCGAGTGCTGCGACACGCCGATGTAGCGGCCCTGGCCGAACGGCTGCCGGCCATGTCCGGCGCCGAACGCGCCAGGATGCCCGGCGTGTCAGCCAGCCGGTCACCGCAGCTTCCGGCCGGCGCCATCGTGGCCGACGCCATCCTCGACTTGCTCAGCGTCGATCAGCTTGAACTGTGCCCGTGGGCCCTGCGCGAGGGCGTCATCCTGCGGCGCCTGGATATGCTCGCGCAGGGCCTTGCTCCGGTGAACCCGGGCGCAGCCGCGAGCTAGTTGTCGCTGCCGGGCACGATGCGCATGCCCTCGTTGTGCTCCTTGGTAGGCACAGACGGGGCCGGGGAGGAAACCGCGTGCCTGCCCGGCGCCGAGACGGACGGCTGCGGTGCGGTGGTGCGGGACGGCTGCGGGGCGGCCGGGCGCTCCGCCTGCGGTGCCGTGGCGCGGGCCGACTGCGCTGCGGCGCTGCGGTCCGCCTGCGCCGGTGCGGTGCGAGCCGGCTGCGCCGGTGCGGTGCGTTCCGGCTGCGGTGCCGCCGCGCGGAGCATCCCCGGGCGCGTCGGGCCGTTCGTGCCCGCGGGCGAGGCCGGGCGCGATGGGTCCGCGGATTCCGAGGCGGCGATCGACTGGGCGGTCGCCTGCTCGACCTCGTCCTCGAGCGACATGCGACTGGTCTCCGCGGCGACGAGCGAAGAGACTCCGTCGAGGATCTCGGTCAGCCGCTTGATCGTCTCCGTGTGCCGGGACGACAGCAGGCTCAGACGGCGCTCGGCACCGTCGTGAATCGCGGTGGCCCGGGCCGTCGCCTCGTCGAGCGCCTTCTTGGCCTGTGCCTTCGCACTGGCCAGGGCGCTTTCGGACTTGTTGTTCGCGTCGGCCGTCGTGCGCTCCGCCTCGGCCCGTGCGGCGGTCAGGGTCTTCTCCGCCTCGGCCCGGGCGGATGTGATCGCGCGCTCGGCCTGCTCCTGGGCCGCGTTGAGCATGCGCTCGGCCTGCTCGCGCGCCTCGGCCCGGGACTTGTCGGCCTCTGCCTGGGCGTCGTTGCGCTGCCTGGCGATATCTTCGTGGGCCTTGGACTTCTGGGACCTGGCCTCGTCATCGGCCAGCTTGAGGATCTGGGCGATCCGCTCGCTGACTTCCTCGTGCGCGGGCTTGGCGCCCAGGGCCTGCTGGCGCGCGGTGGCCAGGTCGTTCCGTAGTTCCTCGCCGTCGTCGAGGGCGCGGGCAAGTCGTTGCTCTAGTTCCCGGATCTGGCTGCGGGAGCGGGCAATAAATTCATCCACCTGGCGGCGACTGTATCCACGCATCTGCATTTCGAATGCGTCTTCGTGGACGAGGTTCGGCAGGAGATCACTGTTGTCATTCATGGCTTCCCGAGATCATGTTGTCCGAAGTAGGCGGGGAACGGTTGTCCGGTTCTAGCGGCCCGCGGGCGCCGGGGTCGCGTAGGAGATCAGGCCGGCGGCCGCTCCTTCTGTAGTATGCGTGCTCAGGACGGGTGGGACGGGGCGAATCGTGCATCCCCATGGACGGGAAAAGCTGGCGTGGCCGACAAAACGGACATATGCACACCATCGTCACAGTATGTGCGCAAATGGGTGGTGTTACAGCCAGCGTTCCGTTTGGGTAAAGATGCGGATGTGAACGTTGTGGCGTGCATTACCGGATCGCGGGCAACTGCGTCGGCGTTTGCTGGAATCGTTATCGTCTGAGTGGGTAAAACCGCACGTGAAGGTGGTAAGCGAATGGCCCTGATGGGTCATGCGGAGGAGCAGTGTCGGCACGTAACCTGGGGAGCAAGCGAACGGAATCGCGACCAGCGCCGGAGGTGAGCACGATTCCCAGGCAGCTGGATCTTCGTGTTCCCGACCGCGTCGCCCTTGATGAGATCGAACTCTACGCCGAGGTGCTCACCGCGGTGGCGGCCGCTGACCGGCCGCTGACGGCGGCGGAACTGGACGAGGCGCTCGGCATCGGTGGCAGCTAGCGCCGGGCAGTTAGTGTTGGCGCCACCGGTACATGGCGTCGGTTCTGGCCCGGGTGAAGCCGAGGGCCTCATACATCCGGATCGCGGGCCGGTTGTCCTCGTCAACGTAGAGCATCGCCTGGCCGAGACCCAGCTCACGCAGGTGCCGCAGGCCGGTCAGGGTGAGGGCGCGGCCGAGCCCGCTGCCCTGCTCGCCAGGATCGACCCCGACGACATAGACCTCCCCGGTGCCCTGCGGGTGAACCTTGGTCCAGTGGAAGCCCGCCATCCGACCGTCTCGTTCGGCGACGAAAAAGCCCGCCGGATCAAACCACGGCTCTTGTTCGCGTACGTCAAGGTCGTGCCGGGTCCACGCGCCCTGCTCCGGATGCTTGGCGAAGGCCCGGCCATTGAGGCCCAGCCACTCCTCTTCGTCCTGACCGGGGACAAACGTACGCAGCGTGATCCCAGCCGGGACATCCGGCTGGCCGAGCTGGTCGTGCAGCGAACGATGCAGCTGCCACAGGGCGCGGAAGCGCTCGAAACCCATCCGGCCGGCGAGACTGGTCGCGGCCGGCGTGTCCCCGTGGGCCCAGAGCTGGAGCGTGTGCCCGTTCGCCTCGGCCATCAGGGCACGGACCAGGGCCTGGCCGATTCCCTGCCGCCTGCGGGCCGGATCGACCACGAGCTCGCCGCTTACCTCCGGCTCCGGGGGATCCAGGTAGGCATAGCCAGCGATCTCGCCGTCCACGGTGACGACGACATCACGGTGAGGCCGCGGATCCGGCCCGGCGTCATCCGGCCCAGCGNNGCGCTGTCCGGGACGGCGCTGTCGTAGCGCAGGTGCAGCAGCACGTGCTCCGACAGGGGGGCGATCCCGTCGGCCGCGGTGGCCCTTTCGGCCAGCTCAAGGACGGCGGCGACCTGGGCGGCATCCAGATCAACGCCAGTCACCGGCCATCGGGCCATCGAGCCGGCCATCCGGTCATCGGGCGGCGGTCGCCGCGCGAACCCCCGCGTCCTGGGTGCTGCCCGCGAGTTCCTCGCCGGCCGGGGCCTGGGCCCTTTCGGTCCGCTCGCCCTTGACCGGCACGAACCGGTAGCCGACGTTGCGTACGGTGCCGATCAGGGCCTCATGCTCGGGACCGAGCTTGGCCCGCAGCCGCCGCACGTGCACGTCAACCGTCCGCGTGCCGCCGAAGTAGTCGTAGCCCCAGACCTCCTGCAGCAGTTGCGCGCGGGTGAAGACCCGGCCCGGATGCTGGGCGAGGAACTTGAGCAGCTCGAACTCCTTGAAGGTCAGGTCGAGCACGCGGCCTCGCAGCCGGGCCGCGTAGGTGGCCTCGTCGATGGCCAGTTCCCCCGAGCGGATCTCATCCGGCGCGTCCGCCACGGCGGCGATGGCCCGGCGGCCGATGGCCAGCCTGACCCTGGCCTCTACCTCGGCGGGCCCGGCTGTGTGCAAGATCACGTCGTCGACCCCCCACTCCGCGTTGACCGCGGCCAGGCCGCCCTCGGTCACGATCGCGAAGAGCGGGCAGTCCAGCCCGGTCGTCTGCAGCAGCCGGCAGATGCTCTTGGCGTGCGCGAGGTCGCGTCGCGCGTCCATCAGCACCGCGTCGGCGGGCGGGGCCTCCACCAGCGCAGACGCGTCCGCGGGCAACACGCGGACCGGATGTAGCAGGAGTCCGAGCGCGGGCAGCACTTCCGCAGACGGCTCAAGCACGCCGGTAATCAGCAGCAGGTCGCTCACTCCGTGGCACCTCCACTAGCTGGTGCGGTCGCACCCTTGATCCTTGTATAAACAGACAAGGACCCGGGGGCATCGGCGCCCGGGTCCGCTTAGTAGAGGATATCCCAAATGGCCGAAGTAACAATCCGGTACTGGGCCGCAGCCAGGAGCGCGGCCGGCGTTGACGCGGAATCGGTCGATGCCGGGACGCTGGCGGAGGCGCTGGAGGTGATCGTGGCGCGCCGCGGGGAAGACGGCCGGCTTCGCTCGGTGCTCGCGACCTCTTCGTACCTGGTCGACGGCGCGCCAGCCGGCCGCCGCGTCCCCGCCGACCTGATCCTCAAGGACGCCGCCGTGATCGAGATCCTCCCCCAGTTCGCCGGCGGCTGACCCCGGGCCAGCACAGCAGCANNNNTGAGCATGAGCCAGCACGGACCGCCGCTCCCCCCGGATCCCCCCGCAGGCGGGGCGGTGCCGGACGAGAGGAATTTCGCCGGTGGCCTGAACCGTCCGGCGCCGCCGCGCGTTTCACAGGGTGTGCCGAACGCCGGAACCACGCCCCGACCGGGGCGGGTAGCAGACGAGGCGTTTGTCCGGGCGCTGTACGCCGAACACGGCGGTGCCCTGCTTCGCTACGCTCTCCACCTCACCGGCGGCGACCGGCAGCGCGCGGAGGATCTCGTGCAGGAAACGATAGTGCGGGCGTGGCGCCATCCTGAGGCGCTGACCGACCGGCCGGCCCGGCCGTGGCTGTTCGCCGTCGCGCGCAACCTCGCCGTCGATTCCTACCGCGCCCGGCAGGCCCGGCCGCCCGAGACCGGACAGGCCGCCCTGGAGCTGCTGCCGTCCGACGACGACGCCGACCGTACGCTCGAATCGTGGGCCGTCGCCGACGCGCTCGCCTCGCTGCGGCCGGATCACCGGCGCGTGATTGTGGAGACGTACTACCGGGGCTGCTCGGTGGCCGAGGCGGCGGCCACCCTGGGTATCCCCGCGGGTACCGTGAAATCACGGACCTTTTACGCACTGAAGGCGCTCAAGCTGGCGCTACAGGAACGGGGACTAGCGCCATGACCCAGACATGGGACTGCACGGAAGCCAGGCCTTCGCTTGGCGTCTACGTGCTGGGCGCCATCGACCCCGGCGAGCGGGCGCTGGTCGACGCCCACCTGACCACGTGCCGGGACTGCCGGGACGAGCTGGCCGGGCTGGCGGGCCTGCCCGCGCTGCTGGCCCGGGTGGATCCGGACGAGGTCAGCCGGATCCGGGCCGACGACACGGTTCGCGGGAGCACCGACGAAGGACCGCCCGCTGAGCTGCTCGGCACGGTGCTGGACCTGGCCGAGGCCAGGCGGCGCCGGAACCGGTGGCGGGTGGCGGCGGCAGCCGCCGCGGTCGTGGTGCTCGCGGGCGGCCTGTTCGGCGGGCTGAGGGCGGCGACGTCGTCGACGCATACGGTGTACGCCGCGCAATACCCGGCCGGGACCGGCCGCTGGGAGACCGCGCAGACCACGAGCAAGGTCTCCGGCACGAGCGCCACGATCAAGTACGCCCCGGAGTACTGGGGCAACGCCTTCGAGGTCCTGGTCAGCGGCATCGCGGTCGGGACGACCTGCGAGCTCTGGGTGATCCATCCGGACGGGAGCCGCACCGAGGTGGCCGCCTGGACGGTGGCCCACGACGAGGGTCGCGTCTGGTACCCGGGCTCGATGCCGGATAGCTCGAAGGCGATCAGCAGCTTCGAGATCACGGCGGGGAACAAGGTACTGGTCACGGCGACGGCGACCTAAGCCAGTATCCCTGTCTGCGCAGCGGGAATGGAAGCCGCCGCCGCGATGCTGTCTACTGACATGACTGGGTTGATCGCGCTGGCCGCTGCCCTGGTGGCGGCGACGGTGCTCGGGCTGGCCCTGCGCTGGCGGGCCGGCCGGTTCCGGGGGACCAGGTCCCGTGGGCCGGTGCAGGCCGCACAGGCGGCCGGGCCCGGGCCCGGGCCTGACGTCCTGACCGAGGCCGACCTCGGCAGTGAGCTAGGCCCGCAGGCGACCCTGGTTCAGTTCTCGACCGCCTTCTGCGCGCCCTGCCGTCCCACCCGCCAGATCCTGGCCCAGGTAGCGGGAATGGTAGACGGCGTGAACCACGTGGACATCGACGCGGCCGCGCGGCTGGACCTGGTGCGACGGCTGCGTATCAACAGCACCCCGACCGTGCTCGTCCTGGGCCCGGACGGCGCCATCGTCAGGCGCGCCTCGGGCCTGCCCCGCAAGGCTGATGTGCTCGCCGCGCTCGGAGCGGTGATCGGGCCGGACGCCGAGACTGTCTCCGGCGGTACCCCCCGGGCCGTGTCTGCGGGCGGAGAGTAGCGTGGCGGCTGTTGCCTATGTCCGACCATGCTGGTCGGCAATAGCGGAAATTAGTCCGGCCCGGGCCGTGACAGCCCGGCTGAGCCCGCATAGCATCTGGTTCGTGATCTCCTGGACGGCGAAGACGCTGACCAAGCGGCGCGCCGTCGATTTCTGCCACGTCGCTACCGCCATCTGTCCGCGTCCCCTGCTGCCTTAGTCCCTGGACTTGCCGGCGCCGCTGCGGTTAACCGCGGCGCCCGCGATAGCCAAGCTGGGCCGGGGCGGCGACTCGGCAGGGTGAGGGAAAGCGTTCGACCGCGAGGAGCGGAACCATGGAAATCGACCCGCGTGGCCCCAGATTCGGCGCGGTGATCACCGCTGTGGTGCTGGCGGTGGTACTGATCACCGGAAATGCCTGGCTGCTCGGCGCGCAGGTCGCGGTGTTCGCGGTGGGTGCGCTCGCCGGGCTGCGGTACGCGCCGTACGGCATCGTTTACCGGCGGCTCATCCGGCCGCGGCTTGGCCCGCCCGCGCACACCGAGGCCGAAGCCCCGCCCCGCTTCTCGCAGGGCATGGGCATGGTCATCGCGGCCGCCGGCGTGATCTGCTACGCGACCGGAGTGACCGTCGGCGGCCTGGTCTTCACCTCGCTCGCGCTGATCGCGGCGTTCCTCAACGCGGCCTTCGATCTATGCCTGGGCTGCCAGGTTTACCTGTTTTTTCAGCGGAATCAAAGGGTCCGGCCGTCCGCTTAGGACGTGACCGGTAAAGGAGGAATACACCATGAGCCGATCCGACGTCCTCGTGGACGCCGACTGGGCGGAGGCCCATATCGGTGATCCTGGTGTCGTCATCGTCGAGGTCGACGAGGACACCAGCGCCTACGACAAGGGTCATATCCCGACCGCGATCAAGCTCGACTGGAAGAAGGACCTGCAAGACCCGGTCCGTCGTGACTTCGTCGACAAGACCGGCTTCGAGGCACTGCTTTCCGAGCGCGGCATCTCGAATGACGACACGGTGCTGCTCTACGGCGGCAACAACAACTGGTTCGCCGCCTACGCCTACTGGTACTTCAGGCTGTACGGGCACGACAAGGTCCTGCTTCTGGACGGCGGCCGCAAGAAGTGGGAGCTGGACTCGCGCGAGCTGA
>PMOU01000666.1 GCA_003161205.1 Actinomycetota bacterium
TTAGCCTCGATTCTCGGAGACGAGGCTGACTCGGCGGTCGCCCAGCATCCCGGCTGCGTGCCCACGCATTCGCGCTGGCAGACGGCATGCTCCCGCCTGGTCTCGCGATGACCTCAAAGAGATTACCTGAACTAGTAACCAGGTTCAGGCGATGCGGAAATCGGACATGCCCCGCTATCCCAGTGCTCCGACCGGCGTGTCGTCGCGCGGTCCTCCTGATACGGCTCTACCATCATAGGCAGCAATTCAGCAAGATTGATTGAGATGCCAGGATGGGGAGGATGCGGGACGGCGCGGAGTACTTCACCAAGCCGGCGAGCTCTGCGCAGCGCCGGTATGAGGCGATGCGCGCCTACTTCCTGGACGACATGCCCGCCGCCGAGGTCGCGGACCGGTTCGGGTACTCCACCGCCAGCGTCCACCAGATGGCCACCTTGCTGCGCACGGGCCGGCTGAACCTGTTCGCCGGGGCCCGGCGCGGCCCCAAGGGCCCGAGCAAGGCCACCGGGGAGCTGCGCGCCCGGGTGCTGGAGCTGCGCGCGGCCGGGCACTCGGTGACCGAGATCGCAGCCGCGCTCACCGCCGAGGGCATGCCGGTCTCGGCGCAGACTTGCTGGCAGATCCTGGACGGCGAGGGGCTGCCGCGGCTGCCCCGCCGCGACGACGGCCGCCGCGGGCCGCCCGCCAAGCTCGACCCGGTCAAGGCCGCTGCCCTGCCAGGCTGGCCGGAAGGCAGGCTAGACCTGCCCTGTGACCACGCCGGGCTGCTGCTCCTGCTGCCCGCGATCACCCAGATCGGCCTGCCGGACCTGATCGCCCAGGCCGGCTACCCCTCCACCGAGGCGCTGACCGCCTGGCATTCCCTCGGCACCCTGCTGCTGGCCAAATGCGCCCGCAAGCCCCGCGTCTCCCACGCCGGGACGCTGGCCGACGACACAGGGCTGGCCTTCGCCCTCGGCCTGGCCGCCCTGCCCAAGGCCACCCACCTGGGCACCTACTCCTGGCGGGTCCGCCGCGAGTCCAACCAGAAACTGCTGACCGGCCTGGTCAAGGCGCTGCGGCCGCTCGGCCTGGCAACCGGCGAGGCCGGGTTCAACTGCGACTTCCACGCCATCCGCCACCACGGCGAGCAGGCGGTCCTGGAAAAGCACTACGTCCCCCGCCGCTCCCAGCGCACCCGCGCCGTCCTCACCTTCTTCGCGCAGGACCACGCCGCCGGCGACATGGTGTACTCCAACGCCGACATCACCAAGGCCGAGCAGGCCGCCGAGATCATAGCCTTCGCTGACTACTGGAAGGCCACGACCGGCACCGACCCCGGCCTGCTCGTCTTCGACTCCCAGCTCACTACCTACAAGGTCCTGGAGGAGCTGTCGGCCCGCGGTATCAAATGGCTCACCCTGCGCCAGCGCGGCAAGACCGAGCTCGCCCGCCTCGCCGACCTGCCCGCATCGGAATGGAAGACCGCCGTCATCGCCCGCTCCGGCCGCTACCGCCGGCCCCGCATGCATGAGGACATGATCAAGCTCACCGGGATCAGCACCCAGGTCCGCCAGATCGCCATCAAGAACATCGGCCGCGACGAGCCCACCCTGCTCATCACCAACGACACCGCCGGCAAGAGCAAGGACCTGTTCGCCCGCTACGCCGAGCGGATGATGATCGAGAACGAGCTCGACGCCTACATCGGCGGGTTCCACCTCGACGCCCTCACCAGCGGCGTCTCCCTCAACGTCGACCTGGACACCACCCTGACCGTCGTCGCCGGCAACCTGTACCGGCTGCTCGCGCTGAAACTATCCCGCTACGAGCACGCCACGCCGGGAACACTGTGGCGCGATTTCCTCGACGCCACCGGCACCCTGCACATCGACGACACGGGCGTCACCTGCGCCCTGAACCTGCGCAGCCACCACCCCATCCTCATCGACGCCGGATTCGCCGAGCTGGAAACCCCGATCCCGTGGTGGGACGGCCGCACCCTCAAGTTCCGGTTCCCCCCGCGCTGATCACCCCCCGCACACGAAACCTCAACTCAATTATCTGACCGGGAATCGAGGTTAGCCCGCGGCGCCCGCCCCGCGCCTCCCCCGTCGGCGCCAGCCCGCGGCCGGCGCCCGCGTTCGTTAGCGCCCACGCCCGCCTCCGTCGGCGCCCCATATTCCAGCCCGCACCCGCCCGCCCCGTGTTACGGCTCCGCGCCCCGGATTTTGAACCCGACAAACGACGCATTTCCCCCGCCCCGCTCCGTAGGCGCTCATTATCGTGGACAGCCACTTTGTCCTGGCATAGGTAGCTGTCCACGATGATTTATTTGCGAGTTATCCACAGCCTGGAGACGGTTATGGCGCGGGGTGGTAGGCCGGGTCAGGCTGAGGACATGGAAGATGAACGTAGTTTGCGCTGGCGCAGCCGACTCCAGTCTCAGTCCGGTGTGGTCTCACGGGAACAGGCACGTGACGCGGGCTTCACCGACATGGCCATCGACTGGCGCCTCCGGTCAGGCACCTGGCAGCGGCTGCACCGCGGGACCTACGCGACTTTTACTGGCCCGCTGCCAAGAGAGGCCAAGCTGTGGGCCGCCGTACTGGGTGTGGGATCCGGCGCGACGCTTAGCCACGAGACTGCGGCCGAGGTGCATGGGCTGATCGACAAGCCCGTGAAGCAGATCCACGTCAGCGTCCCGGCCTCGCGCCGCCCCGCTCGCCCGGAGATCCCAGGGGTGACGATCCACCGGTCGCGATGCCTGGTACCGGAGTGGCAGCCGTCCTGGCAGTTGCCGCGAACCACGGTGGAGGACACGGTCCTTGACCTGATCGCCGCCGCGAGGACCTTCGACGACGCCTACGGCTGGATCTCGCGAGGCGTCGGCCGGCGTCTCACCTCAGCCCCGTCGCTGAGCAAGGCGCTCGCCGCGCGCCCCAGGATGCGATGGCGTAGCTGGATCACCGCCGCGATCGAGGACGCCGCCGACGGCGTGCACTCCCCGCTGGAGCGCAACTACGTTCACGGCGTGGAACGGGCCCATGGCCTGCCCAAGGCCCGGCGCCAGGCCAAGCGCAGGCACGGCAGCGGAATCCGGTATCTGGACAATCTGTACGAAGGGTACGGCGTCTGCGTTGAACTCGACGGAGCTGCCGCCCACCCCGCGGAAGGCCGGTGGCGTGATACCCACCGGGACAACGCCAACCTTCTCCAGGAGACCAGGACCCTGCGGTACGGCTGGCCTGACGCAACTGTGCACCGCTGCCGGACCGCCATCCAGATCGCGCAAGTCCTGCGCCGCCGAGGATGGAAAGGCACGCTCCTCCCCTGCAGCCCCACCTGCCAGGCGGCCGGACCGCCGCGGCGCGGATGATCGCCGCCGCAGGTGGTTGCGGGTGCCAGGGCGCGCTCGCTCAGCTAGGAGCGGGCGGCGTGCCGTTTCGATCCGCGCTTGGATCGCGCGGTCACTTCGGACTGGGGCACGGCGGGCTGCGGGGCCGGGGCCGGGGCCGTGGCCGCCGTCACCAGGGCCTCGAAGAGNNACCGCTTCCACGACCTGATCGTGGGTCCACGCCACGGTGAGCAGCCCGTTGCCGAGCCTGTCGACCGCCTGGTGATGGGCGGCGGGCACCTGAGCGGATTCGCCAAGCAACCGTCCGAGCTTGCTCGCGGCGCTTATCTGCAGGTCGTGGGTGGTCATCTTGACCGGGTCCGGCTTATGGCTCTCGTTGCGGAGGCGATCAGGCAGGTGCTGGAACAGGGTCCCGCCGCGCGCCACGTTGAGAATGTGCATGCCCCGGGAAATCGCGAGGAAAGGAAGGTCGGCGTCAATGGCTGCCCGGGTCAGGATCAACTCGAACCTGTCCCGCCTGTGATCAGGCAGATCAGTCTGCTCGTGCGGCGCTTGGTCGTACAGCGAAGGATCGACATCTCTCCCGCCGGCCAGCAACAGGCCGTTGAGCCCGGCGATCAGCACGGGCACCGAACTCGCGGGGACGGGCGGCAATATCACCGGTGTGCCCCCCGCACGCTCGACGGCTCGCGTATAGCTCACCGGCGAGACAACGGCCTCGCGAATCCAGTTGCCCCACCGAGCGGCTTCAAGCTCTCCGGTGATGCCGATGATCGGCCGGCCCATCCGTCCTCCTGCACGTAAGGTTCCATTGCCCATCATGGTCCATCTCGCCCATTTCGGGGCTGCCACCCGTTAAAAATCTCCGCTGCCTGTTAATCCCGTCTTGCCGGAAATCGATTGTAACGTTCTGCTGC
>PMOU01000143.1 GCA_003161205.1 Actinomycetota bacterium
CCTGTATGCTGAGAGATGGCAAATCGAAATCGCGTTCCTCCATTTGAAGAGGACGGTCCGCGGTCCCCGCCGCCCGCTGCGCGGCCAGTGCCCCGAATTTGCCCGCCAGGAAGCCTGGGCACTGCTGCTCATCCACAACATCACCGCCACCGCATCCGCCCGCGCCGCCGGATCCGCCGGCATCGACCCCGGCCTCATCCCGTTCACCGCCGTGCTCGGCCTCATCCGCTCCCACGTCGCTGCCCAGACCCCCTGCCGGCACTGCGGGCACCGCCCCGCCAGCCCGCTAGCCAGCCTGAACTCCGCGATCCTCGCCCTTCTCCGCCACCGTCAGGGCCGCCAGCGAACATCGGGGAGAACCACAGCCGAACGACGAACCAGGCACACCGAAGAAGTCACTTACACCATCGACATCACAAAGTCGAATCTCCCGAAATGGGACACAACTCCGGAAACTTAAGGGCAGTGCCTCGGTACCTTGTGGACGGATCTGGAGGACACGGCGCGGAAGGTCGCAACGTCAGGGTCTGCTGACGACCAGGGTGCATTCACGCTCGAGTTCGGAAGCGATGACGATGGCGACGAGTAACCGGGAGCGGATCGACGCGGGGCTGCAGCTGCTGCAGGCGGGGTTGCTGCCGTTCGTTGACACGACGATGTCGGCGTCGGCGCCCGGTGGGCAGGACTGGGTTGCCATGCTGGAAGCGCGGGATAACTCCAAGCAGGGGACCGCGCACAAGTACTCGCGACAGGATCCGCGGTTTTTGCTGAAGGTGGTCACCGAGGAGTGGCGGGTGTTCGGCAAGTCGTTGTCGCGGGCGGAGCAGTCGTTCGCCTCTGAGTTGCGGGAGACCGGGAACCGGCTGGCGCACAACGATCCGTTCAGCACCGATGACACCTACCGGGCGCTGGACACGATGGAGCGGCTGCTGACCGCGGTGGACGCGACGCCGGAGGCGGACGCGGTGCGGAGGCTGCGGCGGGATGCGCAGGCGGCGGCATTTAGCGCCGAGACGCGGCGGGCCGTGCAGGTTGTCACTGGGGTTGAGGGGCACGGGCTCAAGCCGTGGCGGCAGGTGATCACGCCGCACAAGGACGTGCGCGAGGGGAAGATGCGCGGCGCTGAGTTCGCCGCCGACCTGTACTGGGTGGCTAAGGGTGAGGCGTCGCGAGAGTACGTGGACCCGGTGGAGTTCTTCCGGCGGACGTACCTGACCGACGGTCTTAAGGAGCTTCTGTCGGCGGCGGCACGGCGGATTGGCGGTGACAGGAACGCCTCGCCGGTGTGGAACCTGCAGACGAACTTCGGCGGCGGCAAGACGCACTCGATGCTCGCGCTATACCACATGCTCTCCGGAACGCCGCTCGCCGAGTACCCGGATGAGGTGCGGAAGGTTCTTGGCGGCGTCACCCCGCCGGCCGCGCGGCGGGCCGTGCTCGTCGGGAACCACTTCAAGGCGGGCGCGGCGACACGTAAGCCCGACGGGACCGCGATACGGACGCTCTGGGGCGAGCTCGCCTGGCAGCTAGGGTTCTCCGCGGGCGGGGAGGCCGAGGCGCGACGGGCGTACGAGATCGTCCAGTCCGCCGACGAGACCCGCTCCAACCCAGCCGACTCGCTCGGGACGCTGATTGCCGGGTACGCGCCGTGCCTGATCCTCATCGACGAGTGGGTCGCCTACGCGCGCCAGCTTTACGGGCGCGATGACCTGGCCGGTGGCACGTTCGACACGCAGTTCACGTTCGCGCAGACCTTGACGGAGGTCGTCAAGGCGGTGCCGGGGGCGCTGCTCGTTGTGTCGATCCCAGCGTCGTCGGCCGCGCCTAACGGCGAGGAGGCCGAGCGGGGCGCGACCGACCTTGAGATCGGCGGGCTCAACGGTGTCCAGGCCCTCACCCGGCTGCAGCAGGTAATTCACCGGATCGCCGATCCGTGGCGGCCGGCGTCGTCGGTGGAGTCGTTCGCGATCGTCCGGCAGCGGCTGTTCGAGGATCCGGGGGCCGACGCGCAGGCGGACATCGCCGCGGTCGCCCGGGTGTTCACTGACTTCTACGCGAAGAACCGGGCCGAGTTCCCCTCGGGGGTCGCCGATCCTTCGTATGAGGAACGGATCCAATCGGCGTACCCGCTGCACCCGGAGTTGTTCGACCGGCTGTATCGCGACTGGTCGACGCTGGAGAGGTTCCAGCGCACCCGTGGGGTGCTGCGGCTGATGTCCGCGGTCATCCACGAACTGTGGGAGCGCGATGACCCGGCGCCGCTGCTCCTGCCAGGTGGGGTGCCGCTTGACGCCGACGACGTGCTGACGGAGATCTCGCAGTACCTGGAGGACAGCTTCAAGCCGGTGATCGACGCCGACATCGACGGCGCGTCGTCCACGCCCGCCAGGATCGACGCGTCTCGCTCGGCGCTCGGCACGCGGAAGGTCACCCGGCGGCTTGCCCAGGCGATCTTCCTCGGCTCCGCGCCCACGCTGAAGGCGGCGCACCGGGGAATCGAGCGGCAGCACATCTGGCTCGGCATCGCTACGCCCGGCGACACGATCGGGAACTTCGCGAACGCGCTNNTGGCCCGCGAGCACGCCGACCGGTTGAAGGACCGGCCGGAGGAGACGTGGGCGGAGATCCTCGGTCGGCTGCGCGAACACGAGGTGTCGGTGCGCGGCATGTTCGCGCGGGTCCAGGCTGGTCCCGAGCGGAGCGACGACATCCCGGAAGAGGCTGCGGTTCGGCTGGTGATCGTGCACCCGCAGTTCCGGCATACACGGGGCGACATGGTCAGCACGGCCGGCCACTTCGCGTCTGCGGCCGCCCAGGGGCGTGGGACCGCGCACCGGCTGAACAGGAACATGCTCGTGTTCCTCGCCGCTGACGCCAAGCGGTACGAGGAACTCGACGACGCGGTGCGGCAGTACCTGGCCTGGAAGGAACTCGGATCCGAGGATCGGATCAGAGAGCTTGAGCTGCCGCCACAGCAAGCCACGCAGGCACGCAAGCGGCTCGCCGAGACCAAAACGAACGTGGACCTGCGGATCTCGGCGACCTACCACTGGCTGCTCGTCCCCGTTCAGACGACAAGCAGTCCGCTGCGGATCGACGAGCTCAAGGCGGACACGAACAAGGACCGCCTCGCCGAGCGGGCATCCGATCGGCTGAAGAACGCCGACATGCTGCGGGTGGTACAGGGCCCGCAGAACATCCGGCTCAACCTCGACCAGCACCTGTCCTCGGTCTGGTCATCCGGGCACATCGCGGTCGGCAAGCTGTGGGAGTACTACTGCCAGTACCCCTACCTGCCCCGGCTCGCCGAACGGTCGGTGCTGGAGAACGGCATCCTGGCCGTCTTCAATCAGGTGATCTGGGACCAGGACGGCTTCGCGGTGGCGTCCGGGTACGACGAGCCTTCCGGGCAGTACATCGGGCTGCGGATCCCCACTGAGGACATGCCGCCGCAACTCAGCGACACGACGCTGCTCGTCAGGCCGGACCGCGCGATTGCGCAGCGGGAACGAGAGCGAGCAGAGCAAGAAGCCGCC
This sequence comes from Actinomycetota bacterium, assembly GCA_003161205.1. The sequence goes on from PMOU01000143.1 coordinate 3,537, forward strand.
CGCGCTGCAGCCGCCGCGGCGGCGGCAGCCGCAACTGGCGCCGGCGCCGTCGGCGCAGTGCCTGTTGGCACCGGCACCGATCCTGGAACCAGCTCTGTTCCCGCAGGCGTACCTGTTCCCGGTAACGGATCGATGCAAGGGCCGTTCATCCCGCACGGCAGCACCCCGCCCACTGGCTCCGGTCTCACCGCCCCCCCAGCCCCCCGGAACACTCGCTTCTTCGGTACGGTCCGCCTCGACTCGGAGCGCTACGGCCGCGACATCAACCGGCTGTACCAGGAGGTCATCCAGCACCTCGCCGCCCCCGAAGGCGTGGACCTGGAGATCACCGTCGAGATCACCGCATCCAAGGAGGACGGCTTCCCCGACGACAAGACCCGCATCGTCTCCGAGAACGCCCGCACCCTGAAATTCGAGCAGTACGGCTTCGAAGACCACTGACGGCCGAATACCACTGATGGCTTGGCACACGACGGCACAAGGCGGCCCTCGTCAGCCATCCCGACGGGAAAGCAGGCGCACACTGTCGGTTCACGTCCACGGAAGTGGTGTATGGGATAGCCGATCCTGATATGGCTGCTTTGCCGAAGTACGGCGTGTCGCGGTGAAGGCAGGCGGCCACGTACCCGGCATTCCTGGCTGGATACGCCGCCAGGCGGCTGCCCGCTCTGCCCGCCAATGTCTTACGTCCCGCTTACGCGCCGAACCGCCCAGGCACTCGGCACGTTCCAGCGGTTGTGCCGGATCGACTACCCAGGCAGAGCAGCTTCCTGACTCGTGCAGTCCCGCTCTGCCGAAGCAGGCGTCCGTGTCACCGGTAACGGGGCGGACGTATCTGACGTCTGCCCTGATTGGACATCGGGAAAGGAAGGCCAGCCGTGCCGAATGTCAACGTCACCTATGCCGAGATGCAGTCCGCCGCCAGGCAGCTTCAGGCGGGNNGTGACCGACGCATCGAGCAAGCAGTTCGAGGCGTCCTATACCCAGTTCAATACCGGGGCGACCAAGATGGTCCAGGGCCTGAACGGGATGGGCCAGTACCTGGATGCGGCCGTCAAGGCGTTCACTGAGACTGACACCCAGCTCGCCGCCTCGCTGAAGCAGTAACCCAGAAGCAGTTCTGCGTCGGGCGGTCTGCTCTTCGCGTGGGGATCCGGCCCGGGGCGGCAAAGGGGAAACGGTCATGCGGCTGACGATGACGGTGGTGGCGCCGGCGACTGGGCTGCAGGCAGATGTCGTGATCGAGGCCGATCCCGAGACGGTAGTGGCGGAGATCGCGGTCGAGCTGGACGGCCTGATGCACGGCGGGGCCGCTACTGCTGGCGAGGCTGAGCTGCTCCGGTTCCCCGGGGTGCGAGCGGCAGCCAGTTACGCGGGTCCAGGCATCCCGGGTTACGGTAGCCTCGCGACTCGGGCGCCCAGGCCCGCCGCGCCTGCGCTTTTCGTCGGGTACCACCAGGTGCCGGGCGACCTGCAGCTGGCCGATTCGCCGATCATGGANNTCGCCGAGATCCGCGTCGCGGGCGGTCCCGCAGCGGGAACGCTGCACCGCCTCGGGTTCGGACAAGCTGACATTGGCGGCCCGATCGCGGGCGGTCCTCAGGCCACTGATGCGGCGGTCATCGTCATTGCTGACCCGACGATCCCCTCGACGGCGTTGCGGGTGCAGGTTGATCCGCGGGGCTGTCAGGTGACCCCGGTCGATGGTGTGCCGGTTCTGCTCGATCGCCGACCGCTGGATGCGGCTGCATATTGGCGGCCCGGAGCCCAGGTTGCCGTCGGCGATTCGCTGCTGGACTTGACACGTTATGAGCCGCCGGACGCCGCACTGCACCCCAGCGAAGA
>PMOU01000442.1 GCA_003161205.1 Actinomycetota bacterium
CGAGAACGCCGATGTACCAGGTGCCCCCGTGGGTGACGTCGGCCAGCATCTCCAGGCCGAACCCGGGCAGCCCCATCTCGATGGCGGTGAGACTGAGCACGTCCTCCGGATGCGTGGCCGCCAGGCGGAAGACCGTCGCCCCGCTGATGTCCTGCCCGGTGAGGTGAACCGGGCCGACATTGAGCTGCCCGATCAGAAGGTGCAGGTCCTCGGCTGACGTCGTGCTGCCGTACTCGCCCGGCTCGTTGCCGGAGTCGCCGAAGCCGCGCAGGTCGACGGCGAAGACGCGGTGGCTGGCCGCGAGCAGCGGGATGAGCTTGCTGAAGGCCCACCAGGTCTCGGGGAACCCGTGGACCAGCAGGACCGGCGTCCCGCTGGTCCCCGCCGCGACGTAGTGCAGCCTGGTCCCGTTGACCTCCGCGTAGTGGTGCGTGATCCCCGGCAGCGCGGGACCAGCTGGCATGACGCCCATTTCTTTCTCCTTGCTTGGACAACCTGGATGTCATTGACTCTAGCCAACCTGGTTGTCACTGTCCAGTCGCTGCCGTAGTCTGCTGCCATGTCCCGCTCCGGCGCCGATCTCGCCCTGCTCCTGCTCGCAGGCTTCCGCTCNNCTCGGCCGCCGCCTGTCGGTCTCTAAGCAGGCAGCGGCGAAAACCATCGCGGTGCTGCAGGAACGCGGATACGTGACCCGCGGCACAGACCCCCGCCACGCCCGCCGGATGCGCCTTGAGGTCACCCCGCTCGGCTTCGAGGTGCTGCGCGCAGGTGAGGCGATCTTCGACGAGCTGCGCGATCAATGGGGGCGGCAGATCGGCCCCGACCGGCTCGAGAGCCTGGAGACGCACCTGGCCGCGCTGATCGGTGAGCAGCGCGTGCGCTTCGACACAGCCGGCTGGATGTCGCGAGACCTCGGCGAGCCGGTCTAGCTCAACTGGCATCCGGCTTCGGCGGTCTCGGGCGATGGCGGAACCCCATGCCCGGCCCGAGTGGCTGGCCGGCGGTGACCAACGTTAATGCCTGGCTCGCGCAGCATCACGACACATACTGGGTCGCCTACCAGCCGTATAGCCACCTGATCTGGTTCGAGCTGGCCCGCAACGGCATCCTCATCGCGGTCGCCGCCTTCGCCGTGCTCGCTTCGGTGTGGTGGCTCCGCATCCGCCCAGCCGACTAGGTGGTCTTTAGTCCCCCGGTACGCTCCAGGATCCGCAGGATCGCTGCCGCTACCTGCTCGGGGCGGTCTTCCTGGACAGAGTGACCCGCGTCATCGAGCTTTTCTGACCGGCAGTTCTTCAGGTAGCGCTGCCATCGCTCTATCTCGCTCACGGGAAAGCCCGGCACGTCCTTCAGGCCCCACACGATCTCGGCCGGGATGTCGGCGAGCAGCGGCAGCCGGGACTCGATGTCCGCCAGCCACGGGCCTGCTTTACGGATCTGACGGGGAAACACCCAGGTCGGCTTGCGGGAGACCGGTGTAGGAAAAGGATCGGTATAGGCCTTCCGCAACGCCGGGGTGATCCTTTCCTTGTGATGAATGCCGTCAGGAAGCATCGCCTTGGCGAAGTAATTGCGCTGCGTCTGCAGCCAGTAGCCCACCGGCCAGCCGCCCATCACCAGGGAGAATAGCCGCTGCGGCACCGACGCGGGCCAGGCCCAGGTGTTCATGATCACCAGACCGCGTATGTTCTCCTGATGCCCGACGGCGTAGCTCATGCCGATCGGGCCGCCCCAGTCCTGGACCACGAGCACCAGGTTCTCAAGATCCAAGCGTGCGGCGAAGTCGCTGACCACATCGGCGTGCTCCCGCGGCGTGAAGCCATACCCCGAAGGCGCCTTGGACATCCCGAACCCCGGCAGGTCGATGGCCAGGAGCCGGCATTCCCCGCGCAGTTCCTTGATGACATCGCGGTAGATGTAAGACCACGTCGGGTTGCCGTGCAGGAGCAGGACGGCGGGGCCGCTGCCCTCGTCTACATAATGGACGTGCCCGTCGGCATAGCTCAGCCAATGGTCCGCGAACGGGTACTCAACCGGATCGACCTCAAACGGACGCTCCATCTCCAAGCCTCCCCCAGCACTGCCTTCGGGCGGGGTCGTCAAGAACCAGGTCGCGCAGGCTCCCGCGCAGTTCCCGTTGCGGGCTCCGCCGTGGTTGCGAGCCTACAACTGTTCCTGGCCAGCCGTAGGCAGGCCAGTCTCCGCGCGCCGGCCTACTCTCGGCCCGGTCCGAGCCGGGCCGTCCGCGCCGGGTTAGGCTCGAACGCATGGCCGTTAGCAGGCAGTGGGTAATTGACATGCTGAATCACATGGGTTACTCCGAGGCAGCCGAGGAGGCGTCGCGAGTTCTCCCTGAGCAGCTGGACCTCAAGCAGCTCCAGGAGTTCGGCGACCGGCACGGCATTTCGCGTACCGAACTGGAAAGCCGGATGGGAGGCAGCCCGTGATTAGCAAGCTAGCCGGTGCTTGGCGGCCCCGGAATTCGGCGCCAAAGCGGCCGCACAGCCGGGGAGTTCAGGACAGCAGCGACTCCACTCGAACCGAGGGATAACGACTCGGAAGCTTGCGGTCGAGTGTGGCGAGCGTTAGGTCACTCGCCTGGGCAAACGCCGCCAGATAGTCGTCCGTCCACAGCTTGTGGCTCTTGTCGTCACGAGCCGATATCGCCCGCCAGACTGCGTTCAACTCGTCCGGCTCATCCGCCCACAAGACACGCTCATCCGACCAGAGCTGGTCGAACAGCCGCCAGGCATGACTACGGTCGACCGCGTCGCCGCCCATGATGGCCGGGTTGGACAACAGCCTCAGCAGTCCCATCTGGGTGACACGGCAGAAGACCAAGTCGTCCGCCTGCCGGTTGAACCAGTCGGACGCGACCGGATAATGCGCGTGCCGCCCCCAGACCGCGGCGAGCCAGACTCCGACATCGACCAAGATCATGTTGTGTACCGTTCGATGTCTTCGGCTTCGAGGGCATCGGCTATGTCGTCGTTCGTGACGAGGACGGCAGGAGCTGCCTCGCGGGCGACCAGCGGGAGCGTAACCCGCCCTGTCTTCTGCTTCGCCGCGGACGGCAGCCCAAGCTCGTGGGCTAGCGCCCGGTTTACCAGGTCCTTCAGGCTCTCGCCGTGCTCAGCCGCCCTGGCCTTGGCCGCCCGCATCAGCACATCGGGCATATCAATTGTGGTGCGCATAAAAGCATATTAGCATCACGGCCGCCATTCCGCCGGGGGCCACCCCGCCGATCATCACGACCCGCCCGATCACCACGATCGCGACCCGCGCCTGATGTCGGCTGGTGCTGTGCTGCCACCCGGTGCGGGACGCCGGATAACCGGGGGCAGTCTCGACGCGACGGTCAAGATGACCATGGACTATCCGGCGTCGACATCGACGTTCGAGGTCGTCATCGGACCGGGGTTTGATGTCGGCGCGCATGTACACGCCGTCGGCGAAGAGATCTTCTATGTCGTGGAAGGTGAGCTCGACGTCCTCGCGTTCGAGCCGGTCGACCGTGCCGTCGGTGATTGGCATCGGTGGAAGTCGGCAACGGGCCAGACGTTCGCCACCGGCGGCCCTGGTGCGTTCATGTTCGTCCCGCCAGGCATCCCGCACGCCTTCAGCAATTCAAGCGACAAGCCGGTGAAAGTGTTCTTCCAGTCCTCGGTGCCCGGTGGCCACGAGAACTACTTCGACGAGCTCATGGCGATCATGGAGGCGAGCAATGGCCGGCCCGACGCCGATGTCGTGGCCGACCTTCGCGCCCGGTACGACATCGAGCAGGTCACCGGCCTCCACTAGACCCGGAGCATGACCGGTCGTTCTCGGACCGGCATCCCGGCGCGGAGCGGGGACCGCTGGACGCGTGGCGTGCGGACATGTGGGACATGCGTCGGCGGGCTCATCGCCAAGAGGTCGCGGCGTGGATTAGAAGGTTGCACGGAATGTATCATCGTGCAACACTTTCATCCATGTCTGGTTTCGCCGGCCTGCCAGCGACCTTCACGACCGGTGAGGCAGTAGCGCACGGAGTCCATCCCCGCGATCTCTATGCCGCGCGGGACTCGGGCGCGATCATCGAACTGTCCCGCGGGGTCTTCCGCCATGCGGAGGCATCGCTGGCCACTTACCCCGACTTCCTCGCGGTTGCGCACCGTGCGCCGCGCGCCATCGTCTGCCTGGTGTCAGCGGCGGCAGTACACGATCTGACCGATGAGATCCCGGCTGCGGTCCAGATCGCCGTGCCCAAGCCGAGCAGGCCGCCGCATATCGCGTTCCCGCCGACGAAGGTTTTCCGGTTCGATGCCGAGACGTTCGAGCTTGGTCTTTCCAGCGTCGAGGCCGCGCCAGGCGAGCTGATCCGGATCTACGATCCGCCTCGCACGGTGGTAGATCTGATGCGCTTGCGGCACAGGTTTGGTGAGCCGGTCGCTCTTGGCGCTCTGCGCCGATACCTAAGGCGCCGCGACGCTCAGCCCGCAGCGCTGCTACAGATCGCGGCTGCGCTAGATGTGTACGGCCCAGTCAGGCTCGCAGTGGACGTAGCGAGGGCAGGATGAGGCGGCCGACACGAGCGACAGCGGCCGGCCAGGCTTACCTCGACCTGCAGAACCGGGCCCGGGCAGAAGGACGGGCGACCCAAGAACTCCTGACTCTTTACGTCGTCGAGCGCTGGCTTGCACGGCTNNGATCAGGCTGCGGTCGTGGAGCGCGTCATTGAGATCGCCCATCAGACCCTTGCCGACGATGATGGGGTCGAGTATCGAGCGGACACGGTCATCTCCCGCATCATTCGGGACGAAGCCCTCTATTCAGGGGTGCGCATCGCTATGGACTGCGCCATCGCCACAGCGGTGGTGAAGTTCCGGCTCGATGTCAACTTCGGCGACCCGGTCACGCCCGCACCAAGACATCTCAGCTTGCCTTCGCTGCGGCCGGGAATGCCGCCTGTCCGCGTGCTCGGCTATCCGATCGAGACCGTACTTGCCGAAAAAATCACCACGGCCATCGGCCTCGGCCCGGCTAACACGCGAGTCCGCGACTACGCCGACATCTACACCCTGACGCGCAACTGGCCGGTCTACCACGGCACCGCCCATAAGGCCTTGCTCGCCACCGCTGCATTCCGTGGCACGACGCTCGCGGCGCTCTCCTCCGCGGTTGATAACCTCGCTGACCTACGCCAGCAGACCTACGCGGCCTACCGGGCAAGTCTCGGCATCGCGGGCGAGGATCTGCCGGCAAATTTCAGCGAGGTGGTAGAGGCCGTCATCGCCTTTGCAGACGCGCTGGCGTCAGAAGCTTCCGCAGGCACGACCTGGAGCCCGCAACAACGCCAATGGAAACGCACGGATCTCTAGCAACAGGACACGGGACACGGTCGCTGCACTGCCGATTCAGCCGTCCGGCATACCCGGAGACCCGGAACGACCCGCTCTGCAGTTACTCTATGTGACCATTGCCAGTGCGGCAGGAGAGATCGGCCAGTGTCCATTCGTTCCACGCGCTGGCACGCGAAGAGGGCGCTTACCCCCTCTGACCTGGGAGCCGGTGAGCGGGATCGAACCACTGACCTGCCGTTTACAAGAAGTCCGTTTTGTAGCGATATGTGCTTTAACTGCACTGATGCCGCCCGTTATTGCTCTGATGGCACTCACCGAGCTGGGGTTTCCCGGCGGCTCGTCCCACGATTCGTCCCACGCCGCAGAGCAGCAATTAACTCGCACCTGTAACGCTGCGTAGCTTCAAGGACTGCATTGGAATCCTGCGTGAGGGCGTCGCCCGTCTAGCGGAACCCGGCGCCCGTCACCCTGCGCTGAGTGGAAGCTTCGCTAGGGGCTGTCGGCTGGTGGCGGGGGCTGGTCGTAGGTGGCCATCGCGGCGGGGCTGGTGTAGGTGGTGAGGAATTCGAGTTTCCAGGGGCCGGCGTTGACGTCGAAGTCCCGGCCGAAGCCCACCCACTGGCCGGTGAGGCGGTGGCCGGTGGGGTCGGACAAGAGCTGGATGGCACCGTGGTAGGTGGAGCCTTGGTAGTAGCCGGCGGGGTTTGTTTCCTCGGTCCAGGTGCCGGTGATGACCTGGCCGTTGATGGTCAGGTCCATCATGAGCTTGGAGGGAGCGGAGCCGAGCAAGGAGCGGGCCTGGAGCTTGCGGCCGTGCTGGATGAGCAGCACGTGGTGCTGATCGATATAGGTCTGCTCGCGGCCGGAGCTGGTGTATTCGTAGGTGCTGAGCCAGATCCCGGTGAGCGGTCCCTGGGTGACCTTGGGGCCGGGTTCGGGCAGCCAGATGCCGGCGGCGGGTCCCATGGCTTCGCCAGGGTCGAGGCCGTACTTGTGGTCGGCGCCTTCGAAGCCGAGGGCCTGAATGGTCTGCCCGGTGACGTATTCCAGAGCTCGTGCGTAGGGGCCGTGGGGAGTGCGGACGAGCCCGGCTTCCCAGCGCTGGATGATCCGCTTGGTGCAGCTGTTGGGTTCCCCGGCTCGGTCTCCGGCCTGGCGGATCGCGCGGGCGAGTTCGTCCTGGGACAGGTGGAGCCGCTGCCGAGCTTGGCGCAGGGCGGT
>PMOU01000389.1:0-15361 GCA_003161205.1 Actinomycetota bacterium
AACCGGCGGGCGGCGGCCCGGCTCAGGCCGGTACTCGCGGCCACCTCGCTCAGGGTCAGCTTGGGGTGATCCGCGTCGAAGGCCCGGATCACCGACAGGCCGCGCTCGAGCGACTGGACGAAATCCCCGTCATGACCCTGTTCCTGGCTGTCCGTCATGTAGGGCCTCCCGGCTTGGTCGATGACATCATAAACCTGGACCCTCCTCCCCCTTGTGTTCGCTTGCTGAACTATCGTTCGTCTTACGTACGGGTGAGTTTCGAGGAGCGATCATGGCACTCATGGACGAGGCTGTCTGGCGCGGCAAGATCTACTCCGGCGGCTGGGCCGTCGGGGCTGGCGGTGACGCCGCGGTCATCGAACCCGCCACCGGCCAGGAAATCGGCCGGACCGGGATCGCCACTCCCGAAGACGTGGCTCACGCGGCCCAGGTCGCGGCCGCGGCGCAGCCGGCCTGGGCGGCGAAGCCCCATACCGAACGGTCCGCCATCCTGCGCAGGGCCGCTGACATCTGGCTGGCCAACGCGGCGGATATCGAGTGGTGGGGGATCCGGGAAAGCGGCAAGATCCCCGCGGCGATGGGGTTCGAGACCCACGTCTCGACCCAGGAGATCTACGAGGCCGCGACCCTTCCCTCGCGCGCCTACGGCGAGCTGCTGCCCAGTGAGCAGCCCAGGCTCAGCTTCGCCGAGCGGGTGCCGGTGGGCGTGACCGCCGTCATCGCCCCGTTCAACTTCCCGCAGATCCTGGCCATCCGCTCGGTCGCGCCCGCGCTGGCCCTCGGCAACGCGGTGATACTCAAACCCGATCCGCGCACGGCGGTGTGCGGCGGCGTGGCGCTGGCCCGGGTGTTCGAGGAGGCGGGACTGCCCGAGGGCCTGCTGCACGTGCTCCCGGGCGGGGTCGAGACGGGCGAGGCGGTCGTCACCGAGCCACTGGTGCGGCTCGTCTCCTTCACCGGCTCCACGGCCGCGGGGCGCCGGGTCGGCGAGCTGGCCGCCCGGCAGCTCAAGCGCGTTCACCTCGAGCTAGGCGGTAACTCCGCCCTCATCGTGCTCGACGACGTGGACCTGGACCGCGCGGTCTCGGCCGGCGCCTGGGGTTCGTTCCTGCACCAGGGACAGATCTGCATGACCACCGGCCGGCATCTCGTGCACGAGGCGATCTACGACGAGTACGTCGCCCGGCTCGCGGTCAAGGCCGCCAATCTTCCGGTCGGGAACCCGGCCACCGACCAGGTGGCCCTCGGCCCGATCATCGACCAGCGGCAGCGCGACAAGGTGCACAGCCTGGTCACCCAGAGCGTCGCGGCGGGCGCCAGGCTCGCCGCCGGCGGCAGCTACGAGGGCCTGTTCTACGCCCCGACCGTGCTGGCCGAGGTCTCCGCGCAGATGCCGGCCTACGCCGACGAGGTGTTCGGCCCGGTGGCTCCGGTGCTGCGCTTCGCCACCGCGCAGGACGCGGCCAAGCTCGCGGCCGACAGTGACTACGGCCTGTCCCTCGGGATCTTGACCTCCGATGTCATGCGGGGCCTCGACCTGGCCCGGCAGATACCGACCGGCATCGTGCATATCAACGAGCAGACCGTCGACGACGAGCCGAACATCCCGTTCGGCGGGCTCGGGGCCTCCGGCACCGGCGCCCGGTTCGGCGGTACCGCTAACCTGGAAGCGTTCACGGACACCCGGTGGGTGACCATCCGCGGCGATATCGCCCCCTATCCGTTCTAGGCAGGTACCGCGCGTCTATGACAGTTAGCTCACGTACCCAAGTCGGCATCGTCGGGGCTGGCCCGGCTGGCTTGCTGCTTTCGCACCTGCTGGCCTTGCGCGGCATCGACTCGGTCGTGATCGAGAACCGCAGCCGCGCCTACTGCGAGGCCCGGCAGCGGGCCGGGCTGCTCGAAGCCGGCACCGTGGAGCTGCTCCGGGCCGTCGGCCTCGGGGAACGGATGGACGCCGAAGGCCTCGAACACGGCGGGATCTACCTCCAGTTCGAAGGCGAGCGGCACCATCTCGATTTCCGCGATCTGACCGGCGGCCGCTGGGTGACGATCTACGCGCAGACCGAGATCGTCAAGGACATGATCAGGGCCAGGCTCGCGACCGGAGCCACGATCGAGTTCGGGGTCTCCGATACCGAGGTGGCGGAGCTTGACGGGGACCGGCCCGTCCTGCGCTTCACCGACGCCGCCGGGGTCAGGCACGAGGTCAGCTGTGACGCGATCGCGGGCTGCGACGGATTCCACGGCGTCTGCCGCGACTCCATGCCGGCCGGCCTGGTGACGATCGCCGAACACGGATACCCGTACTCCTGGCTCGGCATCCTGGCGAGCGTGCCGCCGTCCACCGACGAGCTCATCTACGCGCGTCACGAGGACGGATTCGCGCTGCACAGCATGCGCACGCCGCAGGTGAGCCGGCTCTACCTGCAGGTACCCGTCGATGAGGACATCGAGCGATGGCCCGACGCCAGGATCTGGAGCGAGCTGCAGCACCGGCTGGGCGTGCCCGGCTGGGACCTGAAGGAAGGCCCGATCACGGAGAAGGCCATCTCCCCGATGCGCAGCTTCGTCGCCTCGCCGATGCGCTACCGGCGGCTGTTCCTGGCCGGGGACGCCGCGCACATCGTGCCGCCCACCGGGGCCAAGGGCCTGAACCTGGCCATGGCCGACGTGACCGTCCTGGCCGCGGCGCTGACCCAGTTGCTGCGGGACGGGAACGCCGAACGAGCGGATGCTTATTCGGACACCTGCCTGCGCCGGGTCTGGCGGGCCACGCACTTCTCCTGGTGGATGACCTCCATGCTGCACGTGGATCCGGACGCGAACCTGTTCGAGGCCACGCTGCCGCTGTCCCAGCTGCGCTACGTCATCTCCTCCCGCGCGGCCGCGACCACGCTGGCTGAGAACTACACCGGCTATCTCCCGCTGAGCTGGTTACCTCAGACTCAGCTGACCGGGTCTCGTTACCCCAGCCCGAGGTGATGCCGCGGCCGCAGGGCCCGGGACAGCAGTGCCGACAGCGCCGCGGTTACTCCGGTGGCGGTGAGCGAGAGCGGCGCGCTGAAGCTTCGTTCGCCGCCCAGCAGGTGCAGCGCCCACAGCCGGTGCCTGAGGGTGTAGAGCTCGGTGCGCACGGCGCTGGCCAGCCCCGCAGCGCCGGTACGGCCGCCTGAGGCCCATCCCTCCACGCTGTGGATATCGGTCAGCAGCCTGGTCAGCTCGTCGTAGCCGGTCGGCCCGCTGGTCAAGATGATCAAGAGCGCGGCCTCGCGGACCGCGACGGAGAAGTCCGGCTGCGGGCCGTCGTCGGGTCCGATCAGCGCCGCCGTGCCGATGTGCCACCTGACGGCGGGGTCCGCCGTCATGAGCTTGCCCGTCTTGGTGAGCACCAGGCTGGTGTGGCTGCGGCGGATGGCCCCCATCTCGCTTTGCGCCATGCCGCGCAGGGTGTGCAGGGGGAACACATCGAGTTCCTGGCGCAGGGTACCGACGAGCTGATCCCGCCAGCCGAACGTGTCGACCGCCTCGGTGACGATGGCGGGCGCGATGTAGTGGCGGGCGGTGAGCCGCAGGCCCTCGTCGGCGTAATCGAGCAGCCAGCGCAGCGTGGGCAGCGGGTCATCGGGCAGGGCGGGCGGTTCGAGCAAGCGCGGTATGAGCCCGCGGGCCAGCCGGGACCGTTCTCCCGGGCGGCCATGCGCCCAGGCGTCGATGCGCTCAGCGCTGATGCGACCCAGCCAGGTGTCGGTGCCCGGCGTGCCGTCGTGCTCCTGTCCCGTGGGCTCACCGGTATCGTCCGGGCTGGCGTCGCCCGGCGCGGGCCAGGTGATCTCGGGACGCCCGGTCAGCCAGCGGTTGACGATCTCCACGCGCTTGGTCCGCCAGCCGCGCGCGCCGACGCTCAGCGTGCCGGAGGCAAAGGCCAGTTCAAGCGCGGCCGCGCAGGCGTCGTAGGCGCCGCGCTCCTGTGATCCCATCACCGAACCCCAGGCGAGCAGTTCCGTGTCCGGCGGTGCCGCCTGCGATTCCTCGATGGCCTCGGTGTAGGCGGCGATGCCCTCCTCGCGGCCGTCCGCATAGGCAGTGATGATCTTCTCGGTGCCCGTCGAGGAACACACTCCGGCGTAACGATCCAGGCCTGCCAGCGTGAACAGGCGGCCGAGCGCCCTTGCCACCCCGACCCGGGCCGGCGTGGACATCGGCCACTTGACGGGAAGCGCGTACCACAGGAACTCCTGCAGGCGCAGCAGCGAGATCGCCTCCAGGCCCTCGTCGCCCGTCAGCCAGGCCAGGGCGGCCTTCGCGTCACCGGCCGCCTCCGGATCCTCGCGCGTCAGGGTCTCCAGCGCCTGGCTCTCTGTCATCATGCCGACAGTCTGCCGCAGGCCGATGCGCGAGGCTAGTGCACGTTACTTTGCCCGCGGCCGGCCGCGGTTGGCGCGAGCCCGGTCACCGCATCGGGCATCATGGTCGGGTGCCCGGAATATACGACGAGCCTGAGTTCTACCAGGCCGCATGTGCGTACCGCGATCTCCCCGCCGAAGTGGACGCGCTGCTGCGCTGGTCGGCCCGGCACGCCGGGCCCGGGGCCGGCCCCCCGCGCTCGGTTCTCGAGCTCGCCGCCGGCCCCGCCGAGCATGCCCGTGAGCTGGCCCGGCGCGGGCTCGAGGCCACCGCGCTCGACCTCAGCGCGGCCATGTGCGCCCGGGCGCGGGAGCTGGCCAAGGCGGGTGGGGTCAGCCTGACCGTCGTCGAGGCGGACATGCGGGACTTTCACCTCCCCGGCGAGTTCGACCTCGCCATCACCATGCTCAACTCGCTGTGCCACCTGCTCTCGCTCGAGGACATGCTGCGCCACCTGGCCTCGGTAGCACGCCACCTGCGCCCGGGCGGCCTCTACCTCGCCGAGCTCGCGCATCCGGCGGATTTCTTCGCGGCCGAGCACCGGACCAGCAGCGAATGGAGTACCGAAGTCGGCGACGGCACGGTCAGCGTGCGCTGGGGGGCGCAGGACCACATCGACCCGGTCACCCAGGTCACCCGGGAGCACGTCAGCGTCACCTATCACAAGCGGGGCGGGCCGGTCCGGACGGTCACCGACGTGGTGCCGAACCGGTTCTGGACCGCGACCGAGATGGTCGCCGCGATCCGGCTGGCCGGCGGCCTGGACATCGCGGCCAGCTACGGCGACTTCGACGCGGACCTGCCCGTCGAGGCCCCGGAAGCGTGGCGGATGATCCTCGTCCTCCGCCGTCAGTAACCGGCCCGGCGCTCCCCTGGCACGGCGGGTACGGCCGGTACGGCGGGCGCGGACTCGGCGCCGTCGGCGGCGGCCGGGGCGCGGCGTCCCCGAGCCGTGCCCGTGCTGACCGCGACCAGCACGCCGGTCAGCACCAGGGCCACGCCGAGCAGCTGCAGGGCCGACGGCCGTTCGCCCAGGATCACGTAGCTGAGGGCAACCGACCCGGCCGGCTGGACCAGCAGCAGCGCGCCGATCATCGCGGCGGGCAGGCGCGGCATGGACACGGTGATCAGCAGCCACCCGAGGACTTGCGAGGTGAGGGCGAGCAGCGCGAGCCAGCCGAGGGCGGGCCAGGCGTGCCCGAGGTGGAAGTCATCCAGCGCGAACCCGAGTACCGCGGCCCCGGCCGTCGCGCCGACCGTCGCCTCGAAGAGCGCCCCGGCCACGACCGTGCGCGTACCCCCGGCCGAGGTGACCTGGCGCAGCATCAGGATGTAGATCGAGTACAGGAGCGCGACGCCGGCACCGTAGCCGACGCCGAGGGCGGGATCGGTGCCGTAGGCCCGCGGGCCGCCCAGGCCGCCGAGCCCGCCCACCAGGGCCAGGCCAGCCAGGATGACCGGGGACGCCAGCAGGAGCGAGCGGCGCGGGCGCTCGCCGAGAATCAGCCAGGCGAGCAGCGAGACCATGATGACCTGGAGGTTGGTCACCACGGTGCCGAGCCCGGCGCCTATCGCGGTGATCGAGTGGCTCCACAGGATGAGGTCGCCGGCCAGGAACAGGCCAGCGAGCCGGGCCAGCCAGCGGCTCCGGGACGACAGGCGCGGCCCGCCAGATCTGCGTTCGAGCCAGGCCAGGACACCGAGGACCGGGAGGGCGAACCCGCACCGGCCGAGCGCCGTGATGCTCGCCGAGGTACCGGCGAGCCGCATCAGGATCGCCGAGCTCGAGATGCAGGCTGCTCCCGCGAGCGCCGCGGCCATCGGCGGCGGCGTCGTGCTCGGCATCGGGAACTCCTCCGGCAGGTCTGCGCCCGGGGGCGTGCGACCTGCATGTCATGACCAAAAATGGGTTATGGTAATGACGCTAGCCTGGGTCGTGGTCAGGAGTCAACGTGGTTTTCGCTCATGACACGACGACCGCTCTCGTGCTCGCCGCGGATCTGGTCAACGCCGCTGAGCTGACAGACGTCGCCGCTCTCGAGGTGTTCCTTGACCAGCACTTCGTCGAGCCGCGGCGGCGGGTCACGGTAGCCGACCTGGACGCGGTGCGGACCCTGCGGCCCAGGCTGCGGGCCGTGTGGCAGGCCCCGGACACCGAATCCCTGGCCGGGCTGGTGAACGAGCTGCTCACCGACTCCGGCGCCCGGCCCCGGCTGACCGATCACGGCGGCGGCTGGGGCTGGCATCTGCACGTCACCGGTCGCGACGCTGCCCTCGAGCACCGGATCGCGGCCCAGGCCGGCTTCGCCTTCGCGGACCTGGTCCGGCTGCGCGAGACGGGGCGGCTACGCCGCTGCGCGGCGCCTGACTGCGAGGCGGTCCTGATCGACCTGTCGAAGAACCGGTCCCGGCGTTACTGCGACACGGGCAACTGCGGCAACAGGCAGCACGTGGCGGCCTACCGGGAGCGGCTGGCCGAGCGACCGGCCGACCGGCTGGCCGAGCGACCGGGCGAGCGACCAGCCGAGCGACCGGGCGAGCCGGGCGCCGGCCGGGGCGCCTGATCCGCGTCGGCGATGCCGTGCCTGAGGTAGCGGTCCAGGATGGCCTCGACCACCTGGGTGAGCGAGCTGCCCTCCTGCGCCGCGGCCCGGTGCGCGGACGCGCGCAGCGCATGGTCGATCTTGATCGTCAGGTGCGGGCGGAATCCGGCCGCGCTGGCCATCCGCCGCTGCGGAAACGGCGGCGGGGGCTCCAGGTGCGTCACGCGGTCGGCCAGCGCGTCCGGCGCCCGGCGGCGGACCCGGGCCTGGACCGCCTGGCGGCTGATACCGAGGGCCTCGGCGAGCGGGCGCAGCGGCCAGCCCGCTTCGTGCAGCGCCGCCAGCGTCGCCGACAGGAGCTCGCTGTGCCCGGCCGAGCGAAGCTCGCGCAGGCGGGCGGCCACGCGGTCCGGAAGCACCAGCTTGCCCCGGCCTTTCGGGCTCAGGACCGCGTTCTTCGGGCTGCTTTCGGCGCTGCCCACCGGACGGGCGTGCTGCACGTACTGACGCAGCCCGTGCGTCACGACCTCGGACATCGTCCGGCCATCGCGGGCCAGCCGGGCCTTGAGCCGCTGCCGTTGCTCCTGGTCGAGCCGGAAGGTCAGCAGCCGCCTAGTCCCGGAGACCCCCAAGACCCCCGAGGCGGCCGAGGCTCCCTTCTCGCTCACCCCGCGCCAGCGCTCGCGGCGAGCGCCATCTCGGGCACCAGGGCGCCCGTCATGCCGACCAGGGTCTGCTCCGCCGCGACGAGCTCGAGGTAGCGGCGCGTCTCGGCGGCACGCTTGCGCCGGTTCCAGCCGAGCAGCCGTCCCATAATCAAGCTCACGTCGGCCGCCGCGGCGGTGCCCGAGTCCGCCGACTCGATGAACAAGCGGGTCCGCCGCATCAGCACGTCCTCGACGTGCAGGGCGTCTTCGTGGGTGACCGCGTAGGCGACCTCGGCCCGCAGGTACGGGTGGCCTTCGGCCAGCGGGCGGGCCAGCCCGGGGTCGGCACGGGTCAGGCTGAGCACCTCTTCGGCGAGGGTCCCGTACCGGCCGAGCAGATGCTCGACCGCCGCGCGGGTCACCCCGTAGTCCTCGGCCAGCCGTCCCGCCGCGGGCACCGCCGCGGCCAGGCCGTCCGCGCCGAGCAGCGGGACCTGGTCGGTGACCGACGCCGGCACCGTACGGTCGAAATCCGCCACGGCGGCGTCCACCACATCGCGCGCCATCAGCCGGTAGGTGGTGAACTTGCCCCCCGCGATGCTCGCCAGGCCAGGCACCGGGACGTCGACCACGTGCTCACGGGACAGCTTGGTGGTGGGCTTTTCCCCGTTCCCCTCGTTGGGGGCCACCAGCGGCCGCAGGCCCGCGTAGACGGCGATGACATCGGCGCGGGTGAGCGGGCGGGCCAGCACCCGGTTCGCGGCCCCGAGGATGTACTCGATGTCCTCCTCGGTCGCGGCGGGTTCGGCCCGGTCCCCGGACCAGTCGGTATCGGTGGTGCCGACGATCCAGCGCTCGCCCCACGGGATGAAGAACAGCACGCTCTTCTCGGTCCGCAGGATCATCCCGGTGTCGGCCTGCACCGCCTCCCGGGGCACCACGATGTGCACGCCCTTGGACATCCGGACGCGGTAGCTGGCCTGAATGCCGGCCAGCTCGTGCACCAGGTCGGTCCACACCCCCGCGCAGACCACCACGGTCTCCGCGGTCACGCTGACCTCGCGCCCGGACTCCTCGTCGCGGACCCGGGCGCCGGTCACCCGGATCCCGTCGGCGCCGCGGAGCAGGCCGATCGCGCTGACCCGGGTCGCGATCACGGCCCGGTGCGCGGCCGCCGTGCGGGCCACGGTGAGCGTGTGCCGCGCGTCGTCGACCTGGGCGTCGTAGTAGAGCATGGCGCCCGCCAGCCGGTCCGGGGACAGCCCGGGGGCCCGCTTGAGCGCGCCGCGGGCGGACAGGTGCCGGTGATGCGGCACCGGGCGGTGGGTTCCCTCCATCGCGTCGTACAGGACCAGCCCCGCCCCGACGTACGGCCGCTCCACCACCTTCTTGTACAGCGGGTACAGGAACGAGACCGGCTTGACCAGATGCGGAGCCAGCTTGGAGACGAGCAGGTCGCGCTCGTGCAGGGCCTCCCAGACCAGTTTGAAGTCGAGCTGCTCCAGGTACCGCAGGCCGCCGTGGATGAGCTTGCTCGACCGGCTCGAGGTGCCCGAGGCCAGGTCGCGCGACTCGATCAGGGCCACCCGCAGGCCACGGGACGCGGCGTCGAGCGCCGCGCCCGCACCGGTGATGCCGCCGCCGATGACGAGCACGTCGAACCGCTCGGCGCCCAGCCGGCTGAGCATCGCGTCCCGGTCACGGGCGTCAAGCACGCCGTTAGTCGCCATCACCATTCCCCTATCAGCTGAGCTTTCCCCTCAAGGGCGTTCTCCCCAGTATGTACATCGTCAACCTACCCGCAACGGACAGCATTCCGGTGAACGGCCGCTTACGGCCTGATGGCATGTTCGAGGAGAACTGGCGCCGCCGGGCTAGCGGCTGACGTCCTGCCAGGGGTTGTAGTCGACCTCCAGGGCCTCCTGCGACGGCCGCTCGGCCTCGGGGACGTGCCGCAGGTTGAGGCGGATCCGGTACCACACCGAGCTGCGCCCGCGCATCGCGTCCACCAGCACGTCGGCCGCCTCCAGCTGCGGCCATACCGCCGGATGGCGCGCTTTCCACTGTTCCAGCCCCGCCATCGCCTCGTCCTTGCTGGCCGCGCGCGCGACCTCGATCAGCGGCATGGTGCTGCGCCGCCGTCCCGTCGCCCCGCTCGTCTTGCCCGGCGCCGGGGGAGCGGGCGCCGCGGCCTGGCCGGCTGGCGCCGCGGTCCGGCGCGTGGACGGCTGCACCCGCGGCGCCTCGCCGGCCTGCTTGTCGTAGTGCGGTGGCCACGGCGCGTCGGGCAGGCCCGCCGCCTCGTCCCTGGCGGCCAGCTCGAGCAGCCCGTCCAGCGACCCCGCCGCCGAGTCCATCTCGGCCCACGGGTCGCCGAGGGCGGCGAACCGATCAGGGACGGTACCGATGGTGAACAAAGCCGGATCGCATGACGGCACTTCGTCCCAGGTCAGCGGGGTGGATACCCGGGCGTCTGGCACCGGGCGGATGGAGTAGGCAGACGCGACCGTACGGTCCTTGGCGTTCTGGTTGTAGTCGACGAAGACGCCGTGGCGTTCTTCCTTCCACCATTTGGAGGTGGCCAGGTCGGGGGCCCGCCGCTCGATCTCCCGGGCGACCGCCACCGCCGCGCGCCGCACGTCGCCGAACGGCCAGCGTGGCTCGATCCGGGCGTACACGTGCAGCCCGCGTGACCCCGACGTCTTCGGCCAGCCNNCCCAGGTTGATCACCCAGGCGAGGGCGGCCTCGTCGCTGACCACGACCTCGTCGGCGGTCCGGCCGGAGGGAAAGCGGAGCTCGACGGTCTTGATCCAGTCCGGGCGCTTCTCCGGCGCCCGCTTCTGGAAGAACGCCTCGCTCTCCGCCCCGTTCACGAACCGCTTCAGGGCCATCGGCCGCGCGCCCACGCCGGCCAGCGCCCCCGGCGCGACGGCCAGGTAGTAGCGGACCATGTCCAGCTTGGTGTGCCCGGTCCGCGGGAAGAACACCTTGCCCGGGTTGCTGATCGTGACCTCGCGGCCCGCGAGCTCAAAGACCATCTTCTTCGGTTCAGCCATGATGCCCGCCCGCGGCCCCCAGGACCTCGGCCAGATCGTAGCTGACCGGCTCCTCCAGCTGGGCGTAGGTGCACGAGCCCGGCTCGCGGTCCGGGCGCCAGCGGACGAACTGGGCGGTGTGCCGGAAGCGCACGCCCTCCATGTGGTCGTAGCGGACCTCGAGCACGCGCTCGGGCCGCAGCGGGATGAAGGACAGGTCCTTGGCGGCGTTCCACCGGCTGCCCTCCGCCTTGCGCGGGGTGCGTTCACCCGCCTCGTGCCGCGCCCAGTCCCACGGGTGCCCTTCGAAGGTGGTGACGAGCGGCTGGAGCTCGGCGAAGAGCTCCTTGCGCCGCTCCATCGGCAAGGCGCCCACCACGCCGACGCTGGCCAGCTTCCCGTCGGCGGTGTACAGGCCGAGCAGCAGCGAGCCGACGCGGTCCTCGCCGCTCTTGTGGACCCGGTAGCCGGCGACCACGCAGTCCGCGGTGCGCTCGTGCTTGATCTTGAGCATCACCCGCTTGTCCGGCTCGTAGCTCCCCGCGGCAGGCTTGGCGATGAGCCCGTCGAGGCCAGCCCCCTCGAACTGGCTGAACCAGCCGCGGGCGACCTCCCGGTCGGTGGTCGTCGGGGTCAGGTGCAGCGGCGAGGCCGCCGCGCCGAGCACCGCTTCCAAAGCGGCCCGCCGCTGCGTGAACGGCTGCCCGGTGAGATCGGAATCGCCCAGCGCGAGCAGGTCGAACGCGATGAAGTGAGCCGGGGTCGTCGCGGCCAGCATCTCGACCCGGCTGGCCGCCGGGTGGATCCGCTGCAGCAGCGCCTCGAAATCGAGCCGCTTACCCGAGGCGTCCGGGATCACGATCTCCCCGTCGATCACGACGCGCTCCGGCAGCTGAGCCGCCAGCGCGGCGGCGAGCTCGGGAAAGTAGCGCGTCATCGGCCGCTCGTTCCGGCTGCCGATCTCGACCTCGTCGCCGTCGCGGAACACGATCGACCGGAAGCCGTCCCATTTAGGCTCGAATACGTAGTCCCCGTCCGGAATCGCGTCTACTGGCTTGGCCAGCATCGGCGCCACCGGCGGGTTGACAGGAAGATCCATGCCCCCAGCTTTCCCCGATCATGAGTGCTTCGCGGGCTTTCCTACCCAGCTCTGGCTCCGGTCCCACAATCGGCCGAGTTCAGGGGTGGCGACCGGGCTGGCCGCGCGTGGCGCGCACCGATCGTAGAACAGGCCGCTGGAGGTCGCCACCTCCGCTGAGGTCGCGCAGTACACCGAGGTCACGGCGCCGTCGGTCACCGAGAGCATGCGCCGCTGGATCAGCGGGCGCACCGGCCAGGGCACCCGGCCGCGCCGTCCCGCCACCCCGGCGTTGTTCACCAGCACGTGCAGCGGCTCGCCCCGGGCCAGGAAAGCCCCGGCGCACGCCCGCACCGAATCCAGATCGGCTAGGTCAAGCGGCAGGAAGAACACCGCCTCGTTCCCCGTCGCGGCCCTGATCCCGGCCACCGCCGCCTCGCCCTTGGCCCGCGACCGAGCCGCCACGAACACCCGCCCGCCCCGCCGCGCCAGCTCCGTACACGTCGCCCGCCCGATCCCAGTATTCCCCCCCGTCACCAGAAACGTCCGCCCGGCCCCGGGCCCCCCATCATGAAAAGGACCCTATTCCACGGGGATTTCCTTGTTGATGAGGGAGAGGTCGATGCCCTGGCGGTTGCGGACGATGCGGGCGCCCACGTAGATTCCGATGGCCAGCACGTACATCGCGCCCATGTAGATGAGCGAGTCGTGCGCGTTGACGCCGTAGGAAGAGTTCGACAGCCACTCGTACAGGTTGTACACCAGCAGCGCGATCGTCACGACCCCGGCCACCGGCACGATCGGCACGCCGAACAGCTTGATCTTGCTGGCCGGCGAGGCGAACCACAGGTCGGGTTTGCGCAGCGGCAAGATGACCACCGCGATCGCGCTGAACAGGTAGGTCACCGCGATGACCAGCGTCGCGTCGAGGGTGTAGGTGCGGAACGTGGTGGAGTAGGAGTAGATCGCGCTGAGCCCGACCGCAGGCAGCAGCATGAGGAACAGCGAGGCTACCGGCACCCGGCGTTTCTCCGAGACCTGCGCGGCCGCGTCCGGGAGCACCCGGTCGAAGGCGGCGGCGAAGATGACCCGGGTCGAGGACAGGAACAGCGTCCCGACCCAGCCGAAGAACCACAGGCTCATCAGCAGCAGCACGATGACCTGGAACGCGGTGTTGTTCACCAGCCAGGCCGCCATCATGACCGGGTACGGGAAGATCGGCACGGCCGAGGTGCCGCCCAGCCAGGTCGCGTTGGCGTCCTGGTAGAACCCCCAGCCGAACGTCTTGGCGAACAGCAGCAGCAAGATGACGGACAGGATCACCGTGATCCACAGCCCGATGAACATGCCGCCGAACACCCGGCGGAAGTCGCTCGCGCCCCTGATCTCGCCGTACAGCGTGGTGCCCCAGTTCGGCCAGAGCAGGTAGAACATCATCATCGGCACCAGCAGCATGGTCGGCCCGAGCGGCCCGAAGCTCAGCGCCGGCGCCGTGTACCCGGCCTTGGACGCGGCTGCCGTCGTCAAAGCGTAGCCGTTAGACACGTGGAAGAGCTTGCTCGTCGCGGTGTTGAACGAGGTGATGAAGGCCGCGTGGTTGTTGATCAGGAGCAGGATGACCAGGACGGCGATGCCGAGCAGGCCGCCGAAGAAGCACCACCGCTGCACCTTGGCGTAGCCGGCCATGCCGATGGAGACCAGGATGCCGGCCAACGCGATCGTGATCAGGCACACCACGAAGATGCCGTTCTTGGAGGCGAACCAGGTGGCCTGGCCGCTATGGCCGAGGGTGGCCCACAGCGGCTGGAAGAACTCCTCGGACAGCACCGAACCGTAGATCGGCGCCCACAGCCACAAGATGAACCACCAGCCGGTGGCGGCCATGACGAAGCCGACGCCGCTGTTGATGATGCGGCTCTGCCAGACGTAGTCGCCGCCGGCCCGCGGGATCGTCACCACCAGCCCGGTATAGGCGATGACGAGGAACGATACCCAGACCCCGGAAATTCCGATCGCGGTCAGCAGCTGACCCTTGGGGAACGTCGACTGATAAGCGAATTCGACCAGCCCGAGCGTCACCACGTTGGTGGACAGGCAGGCGTAGATCATTGAGTCCCGGACGGACCACCCGCGGACCAGGCCCGTCGCTTTTCGCAAGAAGAGAGTCGGCCTCTCCTCGCCCACTGCTCCCGCCGCCATAGGTACCTCCCGAGATCGCGGTAACCGGTGTTGTCCCCCCGAGCGGTAATAAACGGTATAGGCGTATTTTGTCAGCGCCAATATAGGCCCAAAAGGGCCGCCGGGACTACTGTTCACAAACTTGAAAGATCGCCAGAATCAGCCGTTCACCATGATGTACTTGCCGACCGTTCCCTTCTTCTCGTTCAGGTCCAGGATGGCGCCCTGCAGCACCCCGTCGCTGTACGAGCTGCCCGGGTTCATGGCCAGCGTCCGGCCGAGCTTGGTCACGCCCCGGCTCTCGTGAATGTGCCCGTGCACGGACAGCGCGGGCTGGTACTTCAGGATGGCTTCGCGGACCGCCTTCGAGCCGACCGGCTTCATGACCGCGCCGCCCAGCAGCGGCCGCATGGTCTCGTCCAGGGCGGGTGCCTCGTCCAGCCCGGTGCCGTACGGCGGCGCGTGGAAGTTGAACACCGCCCGCTCCATGTCCGGGATCTGCGCGACCACCGCGTCGATCTTGGTGGCGAGCACGTCTTCGGGGGCCTCGCGGAAGGTGTTCCACGGCGTCGGGTTCGTCCAGCCCATCGAGGCGAGGTAGAAACCGCCGATGTCGATGACCTTGGCCTCGCCGAAGCTGACGCACGGCGAGGCCTCGATGATGTCGTCGATTTCCCAGATGTCGTCGTTCCCGCCGTTCAGGATGCAGGGGATCGCGCCGCCCCGCAGCTTGCCGTCGGCCATGTCCAGCCAGCGGTCCAGGGAACTGGTCATCTCCTGGGTGAACCGGCGGTCGACCGAGCCGTCCGCCTCGCTCAGGGCGTCGAGCTCGTCGCCGGACATCACGGCCGGGTAGGACCCGCGGTCGCGGATCTTGCGCTGGATCTCCTCGAGTTCGGCCCGGGTCTCCAGCCGGATGCGCTGGTTGCCGAACGTCACTTCCCAGTGGCCGGGCATGGCCAGGATCGGCACCATGACCTTGCCGGTCACGTCGCCGCCCAGCACCACCAGGTCGGCCTTGTAGAAGGCGGCGGCGTTGAGGAACTTGCGCCAGCAGACCTCGGAGCCGTGGATGTCGGTGGCGAAGAAGACTTTCATCAGTGGTCTACTTCCTCGGGCAGTTCGTACCAGCGGACCCGATCACCCACGTTGGCTCGCAGTTTCCACTTCAGGCCCTTAGGCACCGTGTCGGCGACCTCCTGCAGCTGCTTGGCCTGCGTCAGGATGTCGAAGCGCGGGTACGGCGGCGCCAGGTGCGGCTGCGAGGACAGCAGGTCGGGCAGCTTGGCCAGGTTGGCGGTCACGGTCCGCCACCAGCCCCAGTCCGACGCCAGGACGGCGCCGAAGCGGTCGGGGTCGATGGCCGGGCGGGCCGCGTCCCGGCCGACATGAAGCCCGGACAGCAGGTGGAAGATGTCGTGCGCGTCCTTGGCGTTCAGCTCGACGATCTGCAGCTTGGACAGCAGCAGGTC
>PMOU01000389.1:15375-15524 GCA_003161205.1 Actinomycetota bacterium
AAGTACATCTGCCGGTCCCCGTTGAGGTTGTTGAACCGGCGGTCCGGCTCGCAGCCCGCGGCTTCGAGGTGGTCGGCGACCTTACGGCGGGTCTTGCCGAGGCAGGCGAGGTCGATGTCCTGGCCCGCCCGCAGCCGGGGCGGGAAGTC
>PMOU01000151.1 GCA_003161205.1 Actinomycetota bacterium
GACCTTGAGGGCGTCACGTATTACGCGCGCACGCTGGCCGACCTGCCTCCGTTGTTCACCGAGGTCGCCGACGCATGGGCGCAGGCTCTGGAGGATGTGCGCTTCACCGCCATCCAGGACGCGATCCGGACCCGTGACGTCCGGACGCTGAAGTCGCTGTGGAACGACCTGGTGTCCCGCTGGGACGACCGCACGTTCTATGACTTCGTGGCGAGCGCGAAGGCGTTCTCCACGCTGTCGTTCCGCCACCGCGAGGTCTTCGGCCATGTCGGGTTCGGGACCGGCGGCTGGGACTCGGACTATCCGAACTCCATGCTGGAGATCTTCCGGGTGGTGATGACCAACTGCGACGAGAACCAGCAACTGGTGGTCGGCGGCGCCGAGCAGGTTCCCCGCGGGATCTGGCGTCACCCGGCACCCCGGCTCGCCCACTGGCCGGCCGGCACCTCGCTGGCCTCGCTGCACTCCGGCGCGCCCAAGGCGGGTGTCGCGCGAATCGCGCGCGACGGCGATGACCGGATCGCGGTCACAGACGCCTGGGGGGATGTCCGCCGGTACGCGGCGGTGCTGGTGACGTGCCAGAGCTGGCTGCTCACCACGCAGATCGACTGCGAGGAATCCTTGTTCTCGCACAAGATATGGGCGGCCCTGGACCGCACGCGTTACATGCAGTCCTCCAAGACCTTCGTGATGGTCGACCGGCCGTTCTGGAAGGACACCGACCCGCGTACCGGCCGCGACGTCATGAGCATGACGCTGACTGACCGGCTGACCCGCGGTACCTACCTGTTCGAAAACGGTCCGGGCCAGCCGGGCGTGATCTGCCTGACCTACACCTGGATGAGCGACGCGCTGAAGATGCTGCCCGAGCCGGTCGACCGCCGGGTCCGGCTCGCGCTCAACGCCCTGAGCAAGATCTATCCAGACGTTGACATCGCCAGCCACATCGTCGGTGACCCGATCACCGTGTCCTGGGAAGCCGACCGGCACTTCCTGGGGGCGTTCAAGGGAGCGCTGCCCGGGCACTACCGCTACAACCAGCGCATGTACTCTCATTTCCGGCAAGATCGCATGCCAGCCGAACAGCGGGGCATCTTCATCGCCGGAGACGATGTCTCCTGGACACCCGCGTGGGCCGAAGGCGCGGTCCAGACCTCGCTGAACGCAGTCTGGGGGATCATGCATCACCTCGGCGGCCGGACCCAGCCGGACAACCCGGGCCCTGGGGACGTGTTCGCCGAGATCGGGCCGATCGAACTGCCCGACTGAGCCGGGAGCCGGGAGTCGGGCGTCGGGAGTCGCGCTCGGTGAGCACCACACCCTGGAGTTCGCGGTCTCCTCTCCCGCGGTCGTCCTGGCCGCGATCGCCAGCCGGACCAGCCGCATCCGGCTGACCAGCGGCGTCACCGTTCTCCCCGTCCTGGATCCCGTGCGGGTCTATCAGGACTTCGCCACCGTCGACCTGGTCAGTCACGGCCGCGCCGAGATCGCCGTGGGCCGCAGCGCGTTCACCGAGCCCTTCGGCATCTTCGGCGCGGACCTCCGCGACTACGACGCCCTGTTCAGCGAGAAGCTCGACCTGCTCCTGCAGCTGCGCGAGCAGGACCGCGTCACCTGGTCCGGTAAGTTCCGCACCCCGGCGGCCGCGGGTTCCTCGTCAACCAGGCTCAGTTCGAGGCCGGCACGCAACGCGGAAACGCGATCATGATCGGCTCCAGCGCCCAGCTGATCGAGAAGATCCTCGACGCGCACCAGGTCCTCGGCCTCGACAGGTTCTTCGGCCAGATCGACTGGGGCGGCCTGCCCCAGGCTCTGGTGGAGGAGTCCGTCAACCGCTACGCCACCGAGATCGCCCCCGCGGTCCGCGGCGTCGTCGCGACCAGCGCCTAGCCCAGACGGACCCTGCGATAACGTGGCGCAGAGTTTCGCTGGCAGGCATCCTGGCCGAACTAGCCGCCCGCTTCCGCACGGGTGCGGGCGCACGAGTGGAGACGTCGATGTTCGAGAGTGACCCGGGCCGGACGATCCCCGCGCCCGGCGCTGACGGTGCTCTGGCCGGGCTGCGGGTCATCGAGGTCTCGAGCTTCGTCGCCGCGCCGCTCGGCGGGATGACTCTAGCCCAGCTCGGTGCCGACGTGATCCGCATCGACCCCATCGGCGGCGCCGCGGACCAGGCCCGGTGGCCGCGGACGGCCGACGGCGCCAGCCTGTACTGGGCAGGCCTGAACAAGGGCAAGCGCTCAGTCACGATCGATTTCCGCTCGCAGCGCGGCCAGGAGCTCATCACCGCTCTGATCACCGCCCCCGGCCAGGACCGGGGGATCCTGCTCACCAACGCCGTGGGCCGCCGATTCCTGGAGCACGAGACCTTGCGGCGGCACCGGCCCGACCTGATCCAGGTTGTGGTCTCCGGGTACCGGGACGGCTCGGCGGCCGTGGACTACACGGTCAACGCCGCGCTCGGCTTCCCGTGGCTGACCGGGCCGGCCGAACTCGCGGCACCGGTCAACCATGTGCTGCCCGCCTGGGACATCGCGTGCGGCCTGAACGCGGCGATCGCCATCCTGGCGGCCGAGCGCCGGCGCCGGCTCCACGGAACCGGCGGGCTGGTGAACATCGCCCTGTACGACGTGGCCCTGGCCATGGTCGGCAACCTGGGCCTGCTCGCCGAAGCGCAGGTGAATCACGTCGAGCGCGAGCGTATCGGCAACTACCTCTACGGGGGGTTCGGCCGCGACTTCCGCACCCGGGACCAGCACACGATCATGGTGGTCGCCCTGACCGCCAGGCACTGGAACGACCTGATGACCGTGACCGGGCTGGCCAGCACCGTCGATCAGCTGGCCGGCCTCCTCGGCGCCGACTTCTCTACCGACGACGATCGCTTCCGTTACCGAGAGGTTGTAGCGGGCCTGCTCCAGCCCTGGTTCGCCAGCCGGGACGCCGACGAGATCGAGCGGCAGCTGGCCGGCACGTCGGTGCTCTTCTCGCGGTACCGCAGTGTCGCGGACCTCGTCGGCGACGGGCTACCCGAACTCCACGCCCATCCGATGATGGCCGAGGTAGACCAGCCCGGCATCGGCCGCCTTCTCGCCCCAGGATCACCGCTGGACTTCACTGACAGCAGTGCGCCGCCGCCCCGGACCGCACCTGTCCTCGGCGAACACACCGCGGACGTGCTGGCGGAAATCCTGGGCCTGTCCGGCGCGGAGCTAGGAGACCTGGGGCGTCAGCGCGTCATCGGCGAGGCGCCGTGACCCGGGGACGTCACCGCCGGTCACCCAGTTTCTGCACGAAGGTGACGCCGTCCCCGATAGGGAGCAGCACCACTTTCACACGCGGATCGGCGGCGATCGCGTCATTGAGGGACCGGATGGCATCGACGTCCTCGTCGCCCGCGAGATCTCCGGCGACGTGTCCGCCCTGCAGTGTGTTGTCCAGGAGCATCAGGCCTCCTGGTCGCAGTCTGGTCAGCACCTCTTCGTAGTACTGGCCGTAGCCCGTCTTGTCGGCGTCAATGAACGCGAAGTCGTATTGCTCGCCAGGCGGCAGCGCACGCAGGGTGTCCAAGCCCGGGCCGATCCGGAGTTCGATCCGGTCGGCGACCCCGGCTTCCTGCCACGCCGCGCGGGCGATCGAGGTCCACTCGCGGCTGACGTCACAGCACAGCAAGTGCCCGCCCGGACCCAGGCCCCGTGCCACCGCCAGAGCCGAATAGCCGGTGAACGTGCCGATCTCCACCGCGCGCGT
This sequence comes from Actinomycetota bacterium, assembly GCA_003161205.1. The sequence goes on from PMOU01000151.1 coordinate 3,751, forward strand.
GGCTCCCATGGCCCTAACCAGCATTTCCATCAACACCGCCTGGTCATCGCCAATCTGCATTCCGGCGGCGCCGCCGGTCTTCTCCTGCGTGATGCGCTGCAACTCGAGCTGGCGAGCGTCGGGAAAGGTGGAATGCGATGCTGCGTAGTCATCGACCACGGCATCGATGAACTGGCTCCGCCTGCGAGCGGCCGGTGCGGTCATTTCTGT